>DUOA01000013.1 GCA_012839095.1 Clostridiales bacterium | reverse complement strand
GGCTCAGCATACAATATTCACCATTGATCTTTCTAGGGAATAAAACTCCGTTTCTATTATAAGGCAGAAAAGCATTTTCTGTTTGATAGAAGGTCTTAAAGTCGTATGTGTAACCTATACCGATAGTAGGACCATGATAACCATTGCACCAGGTTATATAGTATTTTCCATCCAGATAGCAAACTCGCGGGTCATAACGGTATTCTCTTTTTAATATTTCCTGCTCCATCTCAGGATTCTTCCCTTCACCGATAAATTGAATCGGTGTTTCAGAAATATCCCAGTTAATTCCATCATCACTGAATCCAACGAATATATCCATACTCAGCGCTCTGCTATCACAGCGAAATACACCTGCAAAGCCATCCTTATAAGGTATAACAGCACTGTTGAATATACTGTTAGAGGTAGAAATTTGATCTCTTTTGATGATCGGGTTACCTGAATACCTCCAAATTGGAGCTTTACAGCCTTGTGGTTTTTCTTCCCAAGGCATATTTGGTAGTGGGTTTCCAATAATTCTCGCCATTAATCTTACTCCTATCTTTAGATGTTATTTATTTATTTATTTATTCTACATCAATTTAATCCAGCACAAAAACATCACAAACAGGGGCTTTTCCTTCCCTAACAGGCAAAGATACTTTGACTCCTTTGTTTGTGTTAATAAATGAAACAGGCAGCTCTGAACCTAAAAGAGCAACAGATTTTGCCTTTAAATTAACGGGAATCTCAATCTCATTGATCAATGATTCATTTTCATCTTTGTATAAATAAAATGCATATACCTTACCATTTTTTGTGGTAAAGGCAAAGTTATCCGTTCTATAAGGAGCATGGGGTCTGGTACCGTAAATCGCTTCACCATACACCTTTAGCCAGCCTCCCAGTTCCTCTATAGATCTCAAAGCCTGTCTTGGCAAACGTCCATCCGGCTGAGGTCCTACATTAAGGGCTAGATTACCACCCTTTGCGACAATATCAATGAGCAGGTGAGCCACTTGACACAAAGGCTTATATTCATCACCATATGCAAAAGAAAAAGAAGATCCCAATGTAATACAGCTTTCCCAAGGAACATTAATAGGTTCTTTTGGAACAGTCTGTTCTGGAGTAATATAATTTTCGTAAATTCCTCCTACTGTCCTATCCGCAACAATCAGACCCGGTTGTGTGGTTTTACGTATGTCTTCTACAATTTCATGCAACCGAAGATCCTGATTGTTTCTCGGACATACCCAACCTGCATCCAGCCAGAGGATATCTATCTTTCCATAATTGGTCAGCAACTCTCTAAATTGCTCATGAGTAAACTCAACAAATTTGTTCCATAACTCAGGGTACTCCCTGGTATCATAGGTTGTATTTCGATTCTTGAATGAGCTGTGCTTGTGGCCTTCCGCCCAATAATATTTGCTATTCCAGTCGGCCTTTGAAAAGTATGCAGCGATACCAAGTCCCTCATTTTGGAATGCAGTAAACAGTGCTTTAACAATATCTGCATTCTTGTTGTCTTTAAAAGGACAATCTGGACCAGTTATTTTGTAGTCAGTAGTCTTTGTATCCCACATGCAAAAACCATCATGGTGTTTTGTGGTAAAAATCAGATATTTAAATCCTCCATCCTTTGCGATCTTTGCCCATTGTTCAGGCATGAATCGAACAGGGTTAAAGGTTTTGTTTAAATTAATATATTGCTGCTTAAATAGCTCCATATCACCGTCAACCCAGTCTATTTGATGCCTTGACCAGTCACCATCCTTATCTGACAAAGCCCAAGATTCTACAACCCCAAGCTGGCTGTATGGCCCCCAATGCATCATTAAACCAAGCTTTTGATCTTTAAACCATTCCAGTTTTTCACGTACTAATGGATCTGAGGGTACTATATATTTCTTTTCATCTGTATAGTTGTGCACACCTTGAACGATTTCATCAGCCATTTATAAAACCTCCTTTATTATATATTTTTCCAAATATATTTCGCATTACGCAAACCTGTTGCTGTTCCTACCCTGCAATCTTCTAAACCTTCAAATTCCAAGGAAATATACCCATCGTACCCGGATTGTTTTATAACACGGAGAATTTCCCACATATCTATGTCTCCATCACCGACAATGGCACCTCTTAACAGATTTCCCGTAATGGTTTTAAACCATGTTCCTGAATCGCACTTAAACATAGTTCCAGGACCGGGAAACTTACTAGCCGGTCTGTAGTAAAAATCCTTTAAGTGAATCATAGCTGCATTGGAAATATTCTTTTTCACGCCTACTAAGGGTTCTTCATCAATACACCAGAAATTTCCTACATCAACGGTTTGCTTGTAGTTGGGACGATTTACCTGAGTAATAAGTCTTTGTACCCTGTCACTGCCATTTACATAAAAACCATGATTTTCCACTGTTGTTGTAATGCCATACTGTGCTGCGTAATCGGCAATACGTCTGCAGGCATCTACCATTTTGGGCAAATCCTTTTCAAAATTATCAATACCATTTTTATCAAAGGGTCTGCGGAAAGCGGATACATCATGTCTCATCAGTTTTACACCTAAGCGATGAGCAATATCAACTTCATTTATCACTCTATGAACCTCTGCCTCATACTCCTCTTCATCTTCCTTGACCAAATCTGCAAGAATTGCATAGTTTGAAATATCAATGCCTACTTCTTTTGCCTTTTCTTTAATTTGATCAATCAATTCCTCATTGTCCATAAGTTGAAAGCCGAAGGGAACAATTTCTACATGTTCTCCGCCGTTTTCTGCTATCCACTCAATTACATCCAATACAGTCATTTCGCCTGCTCCGATAGCATTTACCAGACTATAAGTGCTGACACCAAATTTCATAAAATATTTCCTCCCCCAATATTGATTTTTTATTTAATTTCAATCAATGTTTGCCGTGCTTGTTGTCCTTCCGTCTGCAAAAATTATCAAGCGATTTTTTCCATCAGATGATGGGCAGGATATTTCGAACCAATTATCAGTAACTTGAATCTTAGGATTCCAACCATTGTTGGAAAGTACCAGGTCTGTAGTAAATCTACCAGTTTCATCATAATGAGCATGCTGCTGATAGTACAAAAGCCTAAGCTGCCATTTCAACTTTTCATCCTCTGGAATGGAGTAGTTTTCCCTTCCGTCACAGAAGAATACATATCCCCATAATTCAGGATAATGCATATTTATTACACCTATGGGTGACCACACCCAATTGTCTTCGGGAAACGGCTTTCCGGTATCCGGATTTATTCTCTTGACATATTGCCCGTCTACTACATCTACTTTCCAGTGTACACGGGAGAAATTAATACGCCAGAAGTCTCCAGGCATCGGGGTTCGAGCACCCTGTCCACAGCATTCTAAGAGCGACTCATAGGGCAAGACTACTTCACAAGTCCACTTCACATTGTTGGCATACGGATTGTTTAATTCTCCATGAATTTTGACAGCTGATCTTAATCCCTTTAAGTCGAATGCATTCATTGGTTTACCACTGTCACGGTAAGCTTTTGTTAACAACAGATCCCACACTGTATTACGGGCATTCATTTCAAACTCATAATAGCACTGGGTGTCAGAATCGGGATCTATAAAGATTTCAAAGTCATTATCCTGGAATATCACATCATCTCTCTTGGTTACATAGGCCCAAATTTCATCGCCTGTCAGCTCTGCTCCCACATAAAGAGCTTCTTCATCCCATAGCATTTTAACTCGGGTTCTATAACGGGGAGCGGGACGAATATCACCCTCTATATCAACAAAATCATCTGTCCATGGGGCATCTGCCCAGAATTCTTTATCAAGACTGCCATCCAGCTCTAGCTTACCAGTTGCTTTTCTGCAATAGTATACTTTTGGTGCAAAAGTTTCCAAGCGAGGTTTAGGAATACGATATTTCAAATAATCACAGCCTTTCTTGTATTCAGTTATTACTTCTATTAGTCATTGTGGGTTATTACCTCGCCATGACCCAGATTGTAGGTAATTTCTCCCTCCAACTCTACCTTCAGTACAGTAGCCATGGGATGCATGTCCATTTCATCAGCTTTAATCCACAATGTGCCCGGAATTTGATACCATGGCAGACTACCCGTATACCTCCAGCTAAGCTCTTCACCGGTATGCATCACAGTAATGCGTTTCACAGGGGTCTTGATGCCCTTTACGCAAATATACTCGGTAGGTTTATCATAGACAAAAAGATAAATAGTTTTCTTGTCCTCAGAAAGGGTACTGCCGCCGAGGAAATGGTGATAGTTTAAACCCTTTCCGGTTTCATAAACCGCTTCTTCATGTGTGTGAATCCAGTCCCCGAGGTCAAGTAAAATCTGCTCCTGGCGGGGATCCAGTGTACCATCCTCTTTCGGACCAACATTCAGCAGCATATTTCCTCCCAGGGTGAGGCAATCGCAAAACATGCGTACAATCTGGCGGCTGGATTTGTAGTCGTTATCCGAAGGGCGATAGCCCCATGATGTGTTAATGGTAGTGCAGAATTCCCAAGGTCGTTTGGGACCATAGAGGGGGATGCCTTGTTCGGGAGTTTCATAATCGCCATAGCCCTGCATTCTGGAGTTCAGAACCACATTGGGGTTGAGAGAATGCAAATATTCTCGAAACTCCGGCATACGCCACTGTTTTGCACTTCTCTCCCAATCGCCGTCAAACCAAAGCAAATCTATAGTTCCATAACGGGTCATCAACTCTTTCAGTTGGTTGTTATTAAATTCCAAAAATTGTTCCCATAATTCAGGGTTTTCCGGCCCACCTGCAGGTGAACCATATATATCGTCCAGGCAGTCTTCAGGCTTAGCCCCCTCAGGATAAACAGAACGATATCGGGGATCTGACCAATCTATCAGAGAATAATACAATCCAACCTTCAAGCCGGCCTCTCTCATCGCCTTGGTGTATTCGGCTACAATGTCCCGTCTTGCCGGTGTTTTTTTAACGACACTTAAATCACTATACTGCGTATCAAAAAGAGCTACACCGTCATGGTGCTTTGAAGTCATTACAGCGTACCTGGCACCTGCCTTTTTGAATAGCTCCGCCCATTTCTTGGCATCAAATTTTGAAGCAGTAAAGCCCTCACATTGCTTCATATAGTCATCATAAGAAATATGTCCGTTATGAAATGACCATGACTCCGATACATCGCCAACTGCATAAATTCCATAATGGATAAATATTCCTAATTTTGCCTTCTGAAACCAGTCCTGTATCATCTCGCATTCACTCCTGTTCCATTTGAGTTGGTTTATTTTCTATATGAGATTATCTTAAATGCTTTAGAAGCATGTCACCCGTTCCTACATTGTAGCCGGAGGTATGAAATACACACCTTTTTTTTGTGTCCAGTGCAAGTACCAAAGGCAGCTTGTTGTTTTGTGTATTTAGCGCTTGCAATACGGAAGGAAATGCATCCTGGGTCATATCACGCAATGCAACCAAAATGCCAGTCGAGTCTAATACAGTATTTAGCAGCCGATCCTTTAAAGAATCCTTATTTTTTATGAGGAGCAGCATTCGTTTATTCAATCTTGCAAACTCTTCCTTTTGCTCGTGAATCTCATTCAAAAGGTGTTCTGTAGGTTCTTTTCCTTCCTCAATGAATGCTATGACACCGGTTTCCTCTGTCAACAAAAGTTTTTGGGCAAAGCTTTGCTTACCATCCGGTAAAAGGACAGGAATTTCCGGTAATGCGACCTTCTCATCCATCACTACATCCGGCTCTCTTAAATGGATAGTAACGGCTTGTTCTTCACCCTTATCCAGTTCGACATGTATCAACGATGCAAGGATGGTTCCATCAAGCAGTCGATTAGCTGTAGTAACCCTGTATTTGCCTTCTTCCAACTCATAACTGATGGACTCACCGTCAAACTGGTAATCATACAGTCCCAAGGTATGGTACCTTCCGTTTTCTAAACGAGCAATGGTAAAATTTTTTCCATACACAAAGGGAACATCCGGTTGATTGTTGTACAAAGTTAATTTACAACAACGGTGAATGGGAATATCCACCTCTTCGCTAATAGTGTGCCATCTGTCATTCTTCCAGTACTCTAACTTTCTATCGATCTCACTCAGCCTTGCTGGAATCCCCAATGTTCTGCAAATAGCAACAAATAGAATCTTTCGCGATAATTTGCTGCCATATTTATATTTGAGTAATCCTTCGGGGGATGAAGTTATGGTTCCATACTCCCGCTCACCGCAATCTCTTACATTGGATTCGATATATTCAAATATTTTTTGCGGTTCCTGCCTGAACAATATTTTCTGATTATCAGTAAAATAATTGTACAATACATCACGATAATCTGTGATCATCTCATAATGCACTCGGGGGCACAGAACATATTTCACAAATACATCTTCATTGCTGTCAGTGAATTGGTTCCAAAATGCCATTGCCCCTAGCAAATGATTTTGCAATATGGTACAGGTAATGTCAGATAAATCCTTATCGCGGAGTGAACTCAGTAGAAGAACCTTGTATTTAAGTGCAATCCCTATTTCAGCATCTAAAAATGCAGTTATTTCCGGGTGATTCCCATTGGACAAAGCAATGAGTTCAGAAATTTCCTTCTGACAACAATCAAACTTTGCAGCAAAATCTTCAGCCTTATTTCCCTGTAAAAACGTGTCTTCAAAGGCTGTTCTTCTTGTATTCGCCTGGTTTGTTCTAATTTCATGATGTTTCGCTAAATGTTCTGGCAGTTCTGGATCCTTAACTGTCCCGGCAGTCGGAGGAACCAGATCTAATTCCACTTGCTCAGTATCCGCGTATCTAGCATCCGCCAAGCAGAAGTGAAGTTCAGTACAGCTATGGTCAGCTTTTTTATAAAGAAAACGACCATCCTTGCTGACATGCACAGACAAATCCCCTCTCCCTGTCAAAAGGTGTGCTTCACCATTTACATCAGTTTTTAACACAGCCAGAGGAAAAAGTTGTGCAAAGTTAATGAGTTCAAACCGCACTTCTGCATCTTTTACTGGGAGACCTTCTTCATCAATCACAAACACACGTAGTATTTTCGTTTCGGCATAATTGTTTAAAATATTTATTTGTGACATAACAGGTGTTTGATGAGTAATATGGGGTTCTGATACTAGTCTGGAAAATACTCTGGCATGAATAAGCATCCCCCGTTGTGCTGCTTCAGTAAACCATCCCTTATCTAATACCGGTTCCGGTTCGCATGCGCCGATAAAATGCCAGTCTCCATCCACCCATACTTCAACCCAGGCATGATTGTCATCACAATGAGCCCAGCGAGGGGTATAGCATTGTCGTGCCGGAATGCCTACACTTCTAAGCGCTGCTACACACAGTACCGATTCTTCTCCACACCGTCCAAAAGCATTTCGAATAACATTAAGGGGAGAACTAGTGCGGATATCAGTAGACTTATAAGTTGCTTTCTCAAGGCACCAATAATTGACCTCCAGTACCGCATCTTTAATAGAAAGGTGCTGTACACGAGGATAGATCTCGTTAAAAAACTGCAGACGGTGATCCACCAAATTTTCATTGTTGATCCTCAAGGGTAATACATAGTTTAAAAAAAGCTCACCAGTAATTTGGCTCCCCCACGGCACCGTCTGTATGATTGCTAAAGTGTCTCGTAAATTATTAAGAAAAAGAGAAACATTATATGTTGTTAAGTCCGATGCCGGCATATAGGCATACATAAATTTCAAACACAACTGTTCCTCAGGGGAACAGTCCTTCATAACTTCCAGCACTTCATCCAGGCGTTCCTTAACCGGCAGTGACATAAAGTCCTGTTCAATTTGTTGTATCTGTTTCGTTGTTAATCCCATTTGATACATATTTAGCCTCCTGCTATATTGAAAAACTGATTTAGTTTATTCTAATGGGTTCTCCTCGAGTGAATAACCGTACAGTAACTTCCGGGCCCTCATCACCTGCAAAGTCACATGAGAAGGAGAGGGTTTGCTGACCGGTATCCACTATTCCCTTGCCTATTGGCTTTAACTCTTCCAATACCCGGTAGTTTCGATCACAAATCATGGCTTTTCCATTTCGATACCAAAGGTACTGGCTGCCCTTAATTCGGCAGGAAAATTTTAATATGCCGTGGCAGGAAATCAGTGCAGGATTGATGATCTCTCCATAACCCTCCACTCGCATACGGAACTCATATTCCTGTGCTGCAAATGGATTCTGATAAACCCAATCTGAGCCGCCTGGCTGTCCGGGCTGTAATTCTAATAGGTCACATACCAGCGGTTTTGAAATGTTTAACGGGTACAATAAAAAGGTACCATTCTCTAATTTTTCCAAGTGCCATTCGGTCTTAGGATCTCGCAGCTTTTCTCTCAGATTTTCAGGGAATCTGCCTGCCAGGCGAAGCTGCTCCCAAATTCGAATCAGTTCCAATATTTCAGATGTGCATCCATTGACATCCAGTACTGATTCTGAGGAAGAAAGAGCAAAACCCGCATCAAATCCAGCAGCCATGGAAAGTGCCCATTCGATATCCTCTGGTGGTGTTGCTTCGAATTTCCTGTCGGCCTTTCTAATCAGAAACCACCCAAGCATCCGCGGAAACAGATTGCGTTTATAAAAATCCTGATTTTTGATGCGATACTCCAACATTCCCTCACGCATTTTCGCACCCCAGGGTTCTCCCCAATTCATTCGGGTGTGTATATGCCAAAGGTTATGGTTCAGACGGCTGGCATCATTGATAATATCAGTGCGTTCCCATTGCTCCCAACAGCTTGATACAAACTTATTGACTGCATAGGCATCTTCTCCGGTGGCTTCACAACCTTCCAGGCCGTCAAATGAAATTTGTACTGCACCAGTCTTGCGCATCAAATCTCCGATACGTTGACTGTAAGCATCCTGCAGAGCAATATTTGGAAAAAACACACGGTAAGGATGATCGCATAGAAGATGTACAGGCTGTCCCTCTTCATGAACAGTGACCTCTGTACCTTCCACTCCACGTTGACATCCGATTAGCATATTATCCTTAATTTCCAGATACCTGATTAGTTCATTGCCTATTTGCACCGTTTGCAGAGTAGTAACCTTTTCAAATATGGAGGCATCTTGGATTGGAATGCTGGTATCATTTTCTGTTAAAGAGCGTGTCAAAAAACTTGATCCCAGCTTTGCTAAGTTAGGATGAGGCACAGGGCTCACATAGGGGTCATTTGTTGTGGTAAATGTTGATAAAGTGTGCAGGCCTAAGCCAATCCCTTCCTGCTGTGCTCTTCTGCAATATTCTGCTAGTGATTCATCGCCCTTTGGGAAGCAATCCTGTCTAAGTCGGAAATGGCCCCAGTCAGCAAAGGGCTCTGGATGATACAGGTAGGAAAAACCGGCTTTCTTGGTATAAGCCAGGAGTTTTTCAAAATTTTGTGGATTAAACTCAGCAATTAAATAAGCCTCCATGGCTTTCCTTGAGGTTTTCAGCCACTCGCCGTTTTTTACGGGATGAGGAAGCCCTTCCCGCACTTCAATCTTTCCGATTGTTTGTAATGCCTTGTCTTTGGTACAGCAGAACAGGGCATAAGAGGCTCCTTCCAGTTTTGCATCGGCATTTCGAACCATAGGTTGCACTGTAATGGACGGATGCCCCATTACATTCCGCTCACGTACTCGGCTGCGGTTTTCACAGTATAATTGCAGAACACTGCAGTCATTTTTTCCAACCCGGGCCGCGTAACCTGCACTTTCGTAATAGGATAATGCTGCAACCGAAAGTTCAGAGAGCACTACCTGCGAAACATAAGGACTGACACAGCTGCTAAATTCTATTGGAAATCCTCCCAATGTCTTGATATTCAGCGCCTGTATTCCCAGTGCCCATTTTTCACCCTGCACTACTCCTACGATATCACCAATGCTCTCGGCCAGTATGGTAAGAATTGGGCCAAACACTAGTGCATCTGCTTCACCATTTACCTCTTCGACTTGAAAGACTGAATAGTCCTCTTTTTCCGTGCATATAAGCTTGACTAGTGTACCATTATTGAAGGTGAATACCATATGTTTGTCATCATTTTTCAGTATGCTCGGTGAAATCAGCCTTCCATTCAAACCCAGCTGTAAAAAAGGCTGTTTCTCTGCATCCACGGGAATCAACTCTGTTCCGTCTAAACAAACCATTGATGCTATGCGACCTCTCATATCCAGCTTCAATTGTGCCTTTCCTATATGAAATTGTACCATAGCTGCTCCTCCTGCTGGTATTTAGTGTATGTATGGGAAAAAAGAAAGTGGTACCAGAACTTACGTTGAGGCACCACTTTCATTATGGTTAGGTTAGTTCAGCGCATTCAGCCTCATTTCAATGAATTCCTGGAGGTTGAGCTTTTCAAGCTGTTCTAGATACGCATCCCATTCTGCATCGATATCTGCCTGGCCAGAGATCCACTCTGCTTTCTTTTGTGTCAAATACTCTCTTATGGATGTGGAGTATTCTGCCATCTTCGCTGCATCTTCCTGCTTCGCCCAATAGCTTGGGATTACCTGAGTCAGATAAGGCTCATAAAGTTTATCAGCAGGAGTCTTTTCATCATAGATGGGGTTTTCCTCTAAGATTTTGAAACCTGCAGGGGTATAACGAGGCAATGCTTGTGGGAAGAGTTTACCCCAGTCATACTTAGCCCGATCTTCTTCACTCAAGGTGTTCATATCTATCTTTCTGTAGCCATCTTCTTCTTTAAAGAGAGTTACACCAAGAGGACCGTTGTGGGTCTGGAGTGTGTTTTCCAGTTGGAACAGATTATCCCACCACCGAACAATTACTTCCGGATGCTCTGCATTATCGGTAATAACAACTTGGTTCTTTAATACAGTTGAGCCGTAGGTGTTACGAAGCCATACAGGTTCAACATCATCAGAACTTCTTAATACTGGCAGTGGTGCCCAGTCAGGTGTTACACCCGGTTCATAAGGCATAATGTCAGAACTGGCATACATAATACATACCCCGTATAGATCCTGTCCGCCTTTTGCTTTCCACTGAGCAGAATCCTGTGTAAAGATTTCAGGATCGATCAGATCTTCATCATACAACTCAGCCAGGAATTTTATGCCGTTTTTATATTCTTCAGTAGTAGCTCCAAAGGTCAGCTGATCACCTACCATGGTGAAGCCCTCGTCATTAACGGACATTCCAAACCATCCTGCCAGAAGGCCGAGGTTCTTATTGTCAGGCCCGGTGGTAAAGGGAATTTCATCGTTGGGGTCACCATTACCATTGGCATCCTGTTCCTTGAACGCACGCAATACCGCTCTGAGCTCTTCTGTTGTTGTTGGAATCTCCATCCCGACATTTTCCAGCCACCTTGTGTTGATATAGGGCAGAAATGGAACATACGGAGCTTCCAAAACATAGGGAATGGTGTAGATATGGCCATCAGGAGTGGTCATAGTATCGCGAACACCTTCAAGATCAAGGATTTCGTTAATCTTGGGAGCATATTTTTCGAAATAATCGTCCAATGGTATATATACGCCTTCTTCCATACCCAAGGTTAAAATATCATTACTGCTTAATGTCCATCCACCGATACAATCAGCGTAGTCACCCGAATTCAATGACAAGGTCAGCTTCTCCTGTGCTACTGTATATGGATAGTGCAGGACTTCTACTTTAACACCTGTCTGTTCCTCCAGTATGTCGAACATAACGAAGTTATCATCTTCGTTTGCGTCGTCGACAAAGAGAGAAAAGCTGTAAGTACCCGGATCAACAATGGGCAGCCCTTCGGTATACATTACCCCCACTTTTTCCCTGCCGTCTTCAATATCCTCCGATGTATCTGGATCTGTAACAGCCGGAGTTGGAGTTGGGTCGCTGACATCATTTGTGCTGGTGCAGGAAGCCAGCAGCGAAACAACCAGCAGCAAAGCCAACATAGTAGTTAAAGCTTTTCTTTGACTCATAAAGAATCCTCCTTTTTATGGTAATATTTTTTATATGAACCCTTCTACGATTCCGCTGCACATACTTGTAAATTCTTTAGTTGAAAGATGATAATACTTCCTGCAGGTTTTGTTCCAACTTCACAGTATTCATCTTTTTCATCAGTATAGCAGACTTGTCGTGTCAAGGTTCAAAATTGATAACAAAGGATAACAGTTAAAACTGTAGTTGAATCGTGTAAGCAAACCGTCCTGCTTAACCTTTAACTGAACCGATGAGAACACCTTTAACAAAGTATTTCTGAATGATGGGATAGATAATCATAACAGGAATACTGGAAACAATTATCAGTGAGTATTTCATCAATTCAACCAGTTCCCGGCGTCTTGCCTGCTCCTTCAGCTGTTGTGCGGTTGACACACCCTGCTGTGCAAGTTGTGCTTCATTTTGGATCAGAATTGAGCGGAGCACCAGCTGAAGCGGGAATTTGTTTTTATCGGATATATAAAGTAAAGCTGAAAAATAGGAATTCCAATGGCCGATACCGTAATAAAGAACCATTATGGCTATAAGCGCACCGGATAGAGGAAGTGCTATACTGACAAAGAAACGGGTATTTCCACAGCCGTCCAGCTTTGCCGCCTCTATCAGCTCATTAGGTAAATTTGTTTTGAAATAGGTTCGGCATATAAACATATTGTAAACACCCAGTGCACCTGGCACTATTAATGCCCATATTGTATCCAGAAATTTCACGCTCTTTACCACCAGATAGGTTGGAATCATGCCACCATTGACAAACATGGTAATCAAATAAAAAACTGTTACGAACCGATTGCCTTGAAATTCCTTCCGGGAAAGCGCAAATGCGGTAGGAAGTGTTACAACCAGATTCAGCAATGTACCAACTGAAGTATATAACAGTGAATTAAGAAATCCTCTGACAACCGCATTATTTCTGAAAACCTCTTCATAGCCACGGAGATTGGGCTTGATAGGAATCCAGACCACCATGCCCCCTGCTACAGCAGCCGGATCACTGAAAGAGGATATGATTATGAAATAAAGGGGATAGGCAACAATTAAAAATATGACAGTCAAAATAACAAATATTACAGCATCGAATATTATGTCGCCTTTACTGCGTTTCATCAGCTTTGCTTTTCTCATACTTGCAGCCCTTTGTAAACTCAAGTTTTTCTCCTCCCATCTATATCAGACTGTGTCCGGATAATTTGTTAGCAACCCGGTTAACTGTTAACAACAGTATGGAGTTGATTACTGAATTAAACAATCCAATTGCTGTCGAGTAGGACATATCGTTTTGCACTAGACCAACTTTATAGGTATAGGTGGATATAATCTCCGAAACACTTAGGTTCAAATCATTCTGCAGCAGAAAAGCTTTTTCGAAGCCTACGGAAAGCATGCTGCCACAGTTTAGAATCAACAGTATGGTTGCAGTTGGCAAGATAGTTGGCAGGTCGATGTATAGAATTCTCTGAAACTTGGTAGCACCGTCTACTATTGCAGCCTCATGAAACTCCGGACTGACACCAGCCAGGGCAGCAAAGAAGATTACCGAATTCCAGCCTGTATTCTGCCAAATACCTGACCAGACATATATATGACGCCACATGGATTTTTCTGCCATGAAATTTATAGACTCCAAACCGAAAATTCCAATCAGATTATTGACGATGCCTACTCTCGGTGAAAGAAAAAGCAGAAGCATTCCGGCCATTACTACAGTTGATATGAAATTTGGTGCATAAGTTACCGTTTGGATAATCTTCCTGTAACGCTTATGTCTGAATGAATTCAGCATTAATGCAAGCATAATGGGAATCGGAAATCCTGCAACCAGAGAGTAAAAACTGAGAATAAAAGTATTTGTTATGGTTGTTAAAAAGTATGGAGAATTGAAAAATCTCTCAAAGTGATCAAATCCAACCCACGCACTTTCCCAAATTCCTCTTCTGGGTGAAAATCTTCTAAATGCTATTTGTATTCCATAAAGAGGCACATAATGGAATATAAAGGTAATGATCATACCAGGAAGAACAAACAACCAAAACTCAAAATTTTCCTTCACCTTTTTACTTATAATTGTTGTTTTTGATTCACCTGAATCCACAGGTTTATTCATAAATGAATGCCCCCTCTTGTCAGATACTGTTCCATATTATTACTTAAGATCGGGGTAATTTGTAATTACATAGTAACCCTTTTGTAATCCTTTGAAACACCCTTTAGAATAACTCAAATATACAATAATAAATATACATTGTCAATAAGTTTTGTTAACATTTAATAGAATCATCTCTTTAATATTGCAATATTTAAGGAATAGTACTATTATATATAGTAGAAAAAGGGTGATAATAGGGTGATTATATGAAAAAAGTAACGTTACAAGACATTGCAAATGAACTTAATACATCAAAGAACACAGTATCCAAAGCATTGAGAGGCTTACCCGGGGTAAGCGATAGGCTTCGCCAGCGTATTATTAAATATGCTAATGAAATGGGTTATGTAAATAACTCATTAAAGAAATCCCAGATCGATGATCAAATAAATGTTACCATGGTATGCAGAAAAGATTTTTTTACTCAGCCATCATTCTGGTCACAGGTATTTTATGGCATTATGGAATGCTCCGGCAGGAATAATGTGAGTATAAAGACAATTACTGTTAATTCGGAAAATGAAGGCAGTTCCTTTTCTACACTCATTTCCTCTGGAGCATCCTGTGATGGTTTCTTGGTTGTGGGTACGATTAGCGATGACCTGCTGACTAAGGTTAAGAAAATGCATCTGCCAATGGTTGTAGTTGACTATTATAACAATGATATAGAATGCGATTATGTGAATTCTGCAAACAGCCGGGGCATCTATAAAACCATCAGGTATCTGATACAAAATAATCATAAAAGAATTGGATTTATAAGTAACAGAGAAGGTGCATACAGCTTCAATCAACGATATGAGGCTTACCTGAAATATATGAAAACATTTCTTCTTCCTGTTAAGGAAGAATATGTCTGGCTTGATGCAGTTTATAGTGATACAAAATATTATACGGAAAAACTCAGGGAACTGTATGATCAGCCTGATTTTCCCACTGCTTGGATTTGTGTAAATGATAATACTGCTCTTGCCTTTCATAATGCTCTTCGAAAAATGAATATAAAGGTACCTGACGATGTAAGCCTGGTTGGGTTTGATAACGTAACCAGCGTTTTTTCTCCCTTTCTGACTACTATTAATGTGCCGCAGAAGGAAATGGGGGAACGTGCTATGGAACAGTTAATATTCCGCATTAAGAATCCGGATGAGCCCTTTGTCAGTATTCAAATTAATACTACCTTGATTGAAAGATCCAGTGTTAAGAGATACGAAGTGGAATAATTTTATCCTTGTTGATTTTTATGTTATATGCTATAATTCAATGAGTCAGGCGTCTGTAGCTCAGTGGATAGAGTGTTCGACTCCGACTCGAAAGGTCGCAGGTTCGACTCCTGCCAGACGCACCAAACCCGCTTGTCCGTAAGGTCGGCGGGTTTCCTTTTACTGTTAAATGGGTAATTTGCCGATTTTTAACCTATTTTTAGCCAAGTATTTTCACTTTATTAAGTCCAGTGAAATCCTAGTATAAAAGCATTACCAACATATCCGCCTGTCAGAATTATCTAATCAATTACATGATTTTTCGACCAAATATCTGGCCAATTTGCCAAATAATCAAATGGCATGTTTCCAACCTGGAAAGATGGTGTTATAATTATTCGTATAGGTAAACTGAAAGGAAGGATAATAGCGGTGAATTTGCGTGTGGTTGTAGTGGACAGCAGTTTCAGTGCGCGTAGGGATATTGACAGCAAGGTAGGATGGGTTGAAAATGATTTTGAATTGGTTGGGGAGGCTTCCAATGGCGAAGAAGCTTTGGCTCTTTTACCCCATGTTTCTCCCCATGTAATATTTACGGAAATCCGCATGCCGAAAATGGATGGAATTACCTTTATAGAAACTGCGAAGAAGCGATGGCCTGAAATAAAATATGTTATAGTAAGCAATTATGATAATTTTGACTACCTCCGACAAGCCATGAAGGTTGGAGCTTATGATTATCTTTTAAAACCGGTAAAAAGAGATGAGATCAACCAGGTGCTGAAAAGAGCCAAAACTGAGATCGAAACAAATGTACGAAGGTATTTCTAGATTTGAACCGGCTTTTACAAGCCGGCATCGGGATGATGAATAATGAACATTTTTAGTATTACATAATTCAAATGGCTGTTGCTGATTATTATAAACCCTGGCTGCAACAGCCATTTATTTTTTATTCCTGTGGTTGCTGCGGTTCCTCGGTACCTTCAGTTTCCTCTATAAGCTGAACATTTACAACAACCATATCATTAGCAACCTGAACAAGTTCGGTTCTATCCGGCACATTGATAACAACAGGCAGGGTGTACTGACCGGGAACCAATTCTCCATCTTCGGTGATTAATTGCGACAAATCAACTGACGGCAGCAGATCGTCCATGGTGAGCGGACTGATTACCGTATAAGGACCTCTCAGCTGAACCGACATGGAAAAGTCTTCAATAAAAGCAGTGAATCCATCAGGAACATTTAATATTTCAGCCCCGATCACTTGAATGGTATTAGTAATTGAAGTCTCGCTTATGTGAACCACAACATTTATCTTTGAAGGCTGCCCCGGTTCCAGATAAAGCCCCTTATCCAGGACCAAATCAACTGTTGTATGTATGTCCTCAACAGCATTCCTTATATCCACTGCCTCTGTAGTCAGATATGTCAGCTTTTCTACAACGCTGGCATACCCGTTTACCACAATTTGCGTGGGATCCACTGAGACACTGTCCAAAACAAAGCCGGCGGCAGGCTCTCCGGTTATGTTGGCTCTAACTTCTATGCTTCTGATAGGATAAATGGGCACGGTAACCAAAGCGGAACTCTGGTGCTTATTAAGATATTTGGAATCTACATTCCGCCCTGCTGCGTCGACCAACTTGATAATGATAGACTGTTCAATAGTACTGACGGCTTTATCCAAATCCAGTTGTACTACTCCCTGTACAACGCTGTCGACCAGTGACTGGGCACCATATATGGTTATGGTGCGAGGTTCGATGACAGGCTCATGTACATGGTAGTTCTTCTCGCTCTCACCGGTTAATTCTACAACAACAGGTATGGGTTTTCTTGTAATCTCGTTTATGGTAAGCGATAATTCCGGAGTTTTATCCAACTTCACCTCCCTGGGAAGCAGACCTTCTACATTCAACTCCACCTGCCGTGTGCCGGTCCAGTCTATTTCACTTAAATCCAGGACTGCTTTCAGATTGGAGATATTTACCTTCCTGATATCATTAACGAGACCTCTGATGCGGATGGAAATACTGCTTACAGGATCATCCACCAGTGTCAGATTTTTTTCGTTCAGAGCATCCATATTGATTACTTCAACGGGAACATCGGTAATTGTTTTTGTTGTTTCCGGATTCAGTTCGCTTACAGCATACAACCAGAGAATAATGGCTACTATAACGGATATGATTTTCAATGACAAATTGTTTTTTAAGAAATTACTGTTCATTCCTCGACCTCCATTTTTTTGGAAGGAAGGAACGCGGTTCCTTTTCCCTGATGTATACTTTTTTCAGCAGCTCCCGCAAGGCTTTTGAATCAAGGTAACGGGTCAGCTTGCCGTTGCTGGCGAGAGAAATAACACCGGTTTCTTCAGATACAACAATTGCTATAGCATCAGAAATCTCGGATATTCCAAGAGCTGCACGATGCCGTGTTCCAAGCTGTTTGCTGATATTGGTGTTATCCGTGAGAGGGAGAAAACAGCCTGCTGCTGCTATCCGATCTCCCCTTATAACAACAGCACCATCATGCAGTGGTGTATTAACAACAAAAATATTTTCCAGAAGTGCTCCTGACAGTTGACCGTCAATTTTAACGCCAGTTTCGATAATTTCGTTTATCCCTGTTTTTCGCTCAATTACAATCAGAGCGCCTGTTTTGAGTCTGGCCAGGTTTTGTACTGATCTAACAATTTCATTGATAAGTATGGTGGGATCCTTCTCATCCTGGAGAAAGAATCTGTCAAGCAGCTGACCTCTCCCTATTTGTTCCAGCGCTTTGCGCAGTTCAGGCTGGAAAACAATGAGCAGGGCTATAACACCTACCGTCGCTGTATTTTTCAATATCCAGTAAATAGTATTGAATTGCAGAATCTCGCTTAAATTGGTGGCAAAAAGCAGGATGGCAAGACCTTTCAGAACTTGTTCAGCCCGGGTTCCCCTGATAAGCAGCAAGAGCTTGTACAATACAAAGGCAACTATTGAAATATCAATAACATGCTGGATGACCCACGGAAACTGAATATAAGGATCGATATAGGAGAATATTCTGGAAAACCCATCCCACATGCTGGCACGCCCCTCTTTTGTGTGATAAACATATATATTATATAACATATAAGGCAGTTCATAAAGAATTCAATCGCAATTTCCGAATATTTTGTCGGAAGAAAACAAAAAGCCGGCAGCAAACGCTCCTTTATGATAATTATACCATATTAGCGGACATAATAACCCTGCAATGGCAATTAATTATTCCGATTGTGTATTCCTTTTTCAGTCTGTCAGTTTCTGTCTTTAAATGCAGGCTTAAAGAGAAGTTGACTGGATTCCATCCCAGTATTCCAAGTTTTCATTTGCAAAATAGTCCAGTATACCGTTAAAAACAGACCAGGCTATCCGATCCTGATAAGCGTCGGTCTTAAGTAATGCCTCTTCCTTCGGATTGGAAAGAAACCCGCATTCCACTATAACCGAAGGAGCACTGTCAGCCTTCAGAATCAGCAGATTATCGGCATTTTTAGCCTTCCTTATATTTCCCTCTATCAATTCTTCGACCAGTCTTTTCTGAATGCACTCTGCCAGCCTTTTCCCTTTTTCGCTGCCTGTCATGTAAAATGTCTGTCCGCCAAAGTACTGGCTTTGCGGAAATTTGTTCATATGTATGCTGATAACGACATCCGGATTGCTCTCCCTGATAATCTGAATCCTTTTTTTCATATCTTCCGATTTTCGGCTTCCTAATGCCTCGTCGGTTTCTCTTGTCAATATCACCACAGCCCGGTGTTCTGACAGATATTGTCTGAGTTTCATAGCTACCTTCAGGTTTAACTCATCTTCCCTGGCACCCGAAGGACTGACCGCTCCCGAATCAAATCCTCCGTGTCCGGGATCGATGACAATCACCCTGCTGCTTACCGGTGAGGAAAATACAGCCTTCATATCCTGCTCTTTCTGTCCGGCTGAAGCAGCCAACAGAATAATTATGCCCGAGATAAGCCATATCACCAGCAGCCTGCGCTTTGAAAGATATAAAAATTTCACTTGCATTCCCCCGTTATTCTGACATCACTAATAAAAATTATGTTGTCCTTTTCGGGTTTATTACCTATATAGTCATTGGGCAGTAAAAGGATCTTCATCGGAATGCAGCAGTTCCTCAACTCCCATGGTAACAACAACATGATGCTCCTTTTCATCGTCAGTCAGAGGAATGACATTATCTTCTATTTCCCTGTCGTCCAAGAGGACTTTTCTTATTCCCTTTTGTATCCTTTGAGGATTTTCCACCTCGATTCTATATAGTGTACGGCCAAATTTGTATTCAATTTTATAACCGGGCCATTCTTCAGGTATACAGGGGTTAATAGTCATAAACTTTCCATTTCGGTTAAATCCAAGGATTTCTCCTATTCCTGTCCGATACACCCAACTCGAGGAACCCGTATACCAGGTCCAGCCTCCCCGCCCGGTATGAGGCGGCACAGTATATACATCTGCCGCCATAACGTATGGCTCACACTTATAAGTTGCAGTATCCAAATACGTCCTGGTGTGGTTAACGGGATTAATCAGATTAAAGAGCTTCCATGCCTGATTGCCTTCCCCCAACCGTGCAAAGGCCATGATAGTCCACGCTGCCGCATGGGTATATTGACCTCCGTTTTCCCTGACACCCGGCAAATATCCCTTAATATATCCTGGTTCCAGCGGGGATTGGTCGAAGGGAGGCGATAGCAGCTTTATAAGGCCGGCTTCTTCATCTATAAGATAATGCCGAACAGCTCGCATGGCTGCATGCACCCTTTCTTTTCTTCCCCCTCCGGAAATGACTGACCAGGATTGAGAAATGGAATCTATCCGGCATTCTGCATTGGACTCTGATCCCAAAGGCGTTCCGTCGTCAAAAAAGGCCCGTCGGTACCAGCCGCCGTCCCAGCCATGTCCTTCAATGGCTGAAAGCAATTCTTCTGCAGTTTTCTTATACCGTTCTGCCCGTTCCACATCTTCTCTGGCCAGGCATATGGGGATAAAGCGATTAAGAACAGTATACAGAAACCATCCAAGCCATACGCTCTCTCCCCTCCCTTTGATCCCTACCTTATCCATTCCGTCGTTCCAATCGCCTCCGCCTATCAGAGGCAGTCCATGATTCCCAAATTTCATGGCCTTTTCAATGGCACGCACACAATGATCATAGATACAGGTTTTTTCTTCCGAAACACGGGGAATCGAATATCTGTCATGCTCATCCGGCTTGAGGGGCTCATCCTCAAGAAAGCCGGCCAATTCGTCCAGAATGCTGTAATCACCTGTTATTTCAATATAGTCCGTGGTAACAAAGGGCAGAAATAATAAATCATCGGTGATTCTGGTGCGAACTCCTCTGTAAGGAGGATGCCACCAATGCTGTACATCGCCTTCCAAAAACTGATGTTCAGCAGACAAAAGTATCTGTTCCCTCATTTTTTCAGGTTCACTGTAAACAAGCGCCAGGCTGTCCTGCAATTGATCCCGGAAACCATATGCACCTCCCGCCTGATAAAAGCCTGTGCGTGCCAGAATGCGGCAGGCATAGGTCTGATATAGGAGCCACCTGTTAAGCATCAAATTCATGGATTGATCCGGCGTGGACACCTTCAGCACATCCAGCCTGGCTTCCCAGAAATTCTTAACTTCCTCAAGTGCATAATCAACCTGTTCCATTGAATTAATACTTTCAATTATCTGATACACATGATTGGTATCTTTACCCTGCCCAAGCAGAAACACCACGTCCTTGTTTTCTCCAGGTGCAAGCTCTGCCTTCACCTGTATTACAGAACAAGGATCATGGTATATACCTGTCCTGTTGGATAAGTTCTTTGCCTTCATGGCATCAGGCTGAGCATAAGAACCGTTTAGTCCGATAAATTCATCTCTGAGAGATGTATAGGAATGAATGGGCAGACTACTGGATATAAAAGCCGGTCTGCCCGGGTATTCCTCATTATAAGAATTATATGCCAGCATGCAGTTGTTTTCTCTATCAAATTCCAATTTTATAAACGGTGCATTAATCTCGCGGTTTACACCCAGAACCCATTCAACATAATAGATTAAAGACAGAGTCCTGGGTTGATCAGCATAATTTTTTATATTTACCTTGATAATCTTAACCGGAACATTCAAAGGTACAAACATGGTCTGACTGGTCCTGATTCCATGATGGAAGCAGTCAAAAACAGAGTATCCCTGTCCATGACGAATCAGATAGGAAGCATCTGTTCTTAAGGGCAGCGCGGTTGTTGTCCAGTAAACACCGGTATTGTCATCACGGAGATATAATACCTCACTGGACGGATCCCGAACAGGGTCATTGGACCATGGTGTAAGCTTATTCTCCCGGCTGTTTCCGCACCAGGTGTACCCTGAGCCTGACTCGGTTACCAGAAAGCCAAAATCACGGTTTGCAATTATATTGCTCCAGGGCAAGGGAGTATATTTGTCTTTAGTCAGCCGTATGACATATTCTTTTCCATCCTCAGAAAACCCGCCCAAATCATTGTAATAGAGTAAACTGTCGGCATAGGGCTGAGAAATATCCAGCTCTTCGACTTTGTAATCCATCTCCTTGGTTTCCAGCATAGGCAGGTTCCAGGGTTGATAAGTGACATCAAGCTGCTCTGCTATGCAGCCTCTTTCTCCGCTCAGCACTACTCTGGCCGAAGCGAAGAGCAGATTAAGATCTTCCTGCGGTATGTTAGAGCTTTGTCGTATAAAAACCCCTCCGGGTTTGTCCATGAGTTCCCTGGCATGACTGACTGCAGTCAGTTCCATCAACCGCTCCTGTACCGGCTGCTCATAACTGCTGCCATATTCGTTTAAAATAACAAGATCCACCCGCAGTCCTTTCAATCTGAAATATTCGTGGGCTGTAAGAACCTGCTTCACCATCTCCATATGCTCCATACGCCCGATACGCAGCAAGATTACAGGCAGGTCTCCGGATATTCCATATGCCCATAAGGCAGTTTGTCCTTTACGATTGGCTGAAATTGCATCCTGCTTCCAATTCTCCGGCGGCTGTATGAACAGAATCTGGGAAGCCATTGCCTGAAACAGGTTTGCCTGACCTGAGGTAATTCCCAGATACCTGAGTTCCACCTGAGAGTGAGTCCAGGCCAGCTCAAGGGCACGATTGGCCAAATTGCTGTTCTGATAATCCCTGGCCAGAGAAATGGCTGTTTCCCTGGAATCCGTTACACCGGTAACAAAGGAAATCCGTGTGGATTGACCTGCCGGCAGAAAGACTCTGGCGCGCATGCTTACGATGGGATCCAGAACAGCTCCGACTGTGTTTGATAGTGGAAAGTCCGGATCCATTACCTGAGGATTTTTCAGGCTTCTGCCTCTCCCTACAAACTTAGCCCTGTCAGTTTCATACTGAATTGCTCCAACTGTCTCCCCTTCCACAGCAATGGTATGGAACAGCCATAGCTTCTTCTGACTGACATCCCTGGGTCTGCGGTTTGCTAAAATAGTATTCGAATCAGACAGGTATTCCGTACGAACAAACAGGTTGCTGAAAGCGGGATGAGCCAAATCCGCTTCATATGAGCTTAACACTACTTCAAAATAGCTGGTTACCTCCATCATTCTCCCGTTTCCGCTATGGTTGGTCAGAGTAATTCTGCGTACTTCTCCATTGAACTCCGGAGAAACCACGATCTCCATTTTGGTTTCAATATTACCATCCCTGCGGTTGAATACAACCTGATCAGGTTCGAAGGTGACTCTGTATTCATCCGGTTGTATCCCAACAGGACTGTATGCAGCAGACCAGTAGTTATTGGAATTTAAGTTAGTGATGTAAAACATCATTCCCCATTCATCCAGGGTGGGATCTCTTCTCCATCTGGTAACAGCCTGTCCCAAATATTCGCTGTAGCCTCCTCCGCGATTGGTCAGCATAACACTGTAATTTCCATTGGAAAGGAGATTTGTTTCAGGCAGAAGGGTATCTACCGAGGCAAAGGTTCTCCTTGCCTGAATTTCCTGATGCTGCCGACCTTCCTCCAAATCATGGAAGAAGAATTCCTCATCCTCATATTCCTTTATAAATACTTCCCGTCTGGGTATCCTCTCCTGCAGCAAGAGTTCTGTAGCCTTTACAATGGGGACTGAATGAAATCTCCTTTGCATAATGTTATTGTTCAAATAGTTGTTTATTGCCACCAGTATCATTCCCTGATGATGGGCCATGAAACTCTTTACTATCATTTTTTTCTTCTTCCTGGGCAAGCGTTCAGGAGTGTAGTCCACTGCCTCATAAAAACCGTAATGGCCATCCAGGCCTTCGCTAATAAGGGCTTCCATGTTTTTAAAGGCAACAGACGGCTCAACAGGTAAAGCCAGTGCCGTTGCATAGGGAGCCACAACCATGTCGTTTACAAGTCCGCGTTTCAGTCCCAGTTTGGGGATTCCAAAGGCCTTATATTGATAATTCAGATGCAGATCGAAGGCATAGAATCCCGATTCGGAGATACCCCAGGGAAGGCGGTGCTGCTCTGCATACTGTTTCTGTCCCCGTACTACCGCAGTATAGGTTTCATCAAGCAAGGTGTTTTCGTAGTTTTTCATAATCAGTAAAGGCATAAAGTATTCGAACATGGTACCGCTCCAGGAGATAAGCACCCGCAGGTCTCCAACAAGGGAAAGGGCTCTGCCCAGCTTAAACCAGTGTTTCTGAGGGATGTCTCCCTTGGCAATGGCAATAAAGCTGGCCTGTCTGGCTTCTGACGCCAGTAAATCATAATAGGATTTGCTTGCCTGGCCTTCCTCTACATTGTATCCAATGACAAACAATTCCTTCTTTTCATCATAAAGCAGTTTGAAATCCATTTCCCTTACCAGGGTTTCCATTGCCTTTCGAAGCTGACGACAGCGGGCATGAAATCCCTTTACTGCAGAATATGATCTGCCCAGAGAGATCTCCAATTGCTTCAGCCAGTTTCTTGCTTCTGTAAAACCGGGAGAACTTTTGGCGTCTCTGTTCAGGTATACAATGGTTTCAGACAGATCCTTCAGAACATCCAGATAATGGTCATGCAGATATTGAATGGACAGTGAACCGTTAAGCTTATCCAGTAATTCTGCAAATTTCTGTGCCGCTCCTCTGTAAGCACCTTTTTCATTCAGCAAAGGAGCAGGTATCTTCAACAACTGCTTGACCCAGGGGATAAATAATGCCATTTCTTTTTCATAATCGGTAATTTGCTTATCCAATATCTCATCCTGGCCTTTTAAATCATCCAGCAGCATCTGCCATTCTGTTAAGCTGATCTCTTCACTGCTCAGCAGCATGTTCAGCAGACTCTGATGTTCCAGATTTTCCCTTTCGCAATCGACAACAAGGATATCCCTGATCCCGATTATGTGCTCCTTTCCAATCAAAGGGCGTTTCAGCAGTTCATCCAATCCTTGAAGCAGAGTAATCAAATAACCCACCAGATTACCGTTATCAACGGTTGAAACATACAGGGGCCGCATGGGCTCCAGTGTCACCGTATTATACCAGTTGTAGAAATGACCCTTCCATTTTTCCATTTTGGTCATGGTGCGTATGGTAGATTCCATTTTATCCACCGTGCTCAGTGTACCAATATAACCCAGATCCCGGGCTGACAAAACAGACATTAAATGCAGCCCTATATTGGTAGGCGAAGTCCTGTGTGCAATGCCGACGGGCGGCTCCTGCTGATAGTTGTCAGGAGGCAGCCAGTTTTCTTTCTCATTGACCAATTCCTCAAAATACTTCCAGGTTTTTCTTGCCATCCGGCGGATCTGAAAAATCTGTTCCTCTGAAAGCATGGGAACTCGTTTTCCTTTCGGTTTGCCTGTCTGATATGCAATATAGGGTGATAATATCCAGGATAAAGTAAATACCATGCTAAGATACCAGGTTTCAGGCCGGATATAAGCAGCAGTCAGACAAAATATGAGGGACAAAAATACAGCCTCCTTCATCCTGTTCCAATAGTCCCGTAACTCTCCACGAAATTTGCGATCCGAATCTGCAGCCGTAACCCATTCAAGCATGTTTCTGTGAGAGATACTCACCCTCCAGACGGAACGAAGAACAGCATCTGTCATAAGATATGCCTGATGTGCTAAAAAGACAAAAGTCAGCACAATTTGTATAACCATATTTCTGGTTCCCTCAAATATGGATGAAAATGATGACCGGGAGTGATTTCCGCTGCCTGAAATAAGCCTGCCTGTCAGATCGGTTGCAAGTGGCTGCAAAAGGGTGAGCAGAGCCAGAAAAAGCCAAAGTCCCACAGATCCCGGCAGTACAATAAAACTCAGTATAATCATCAGATACAAAGCTATCGGCAGCAGGCTGCGCCGCATATTGTCCAATACTTTCCATCTGGAAAGCATATTTATGGGATTGGCAGTCTTTTCACCTTTCCGATTACGTACCTTTGGCAGCAGCCAGGGCAGCAGCTGCCAGTCTCCCCGCACCCATCTGTGCAGACGAAGAGAAAAACCAATATAATGGGCAGGATATCCATCTATCAGTTCAATATCGCTCACCAGACCTGCCCTGACAAAGGATCCTTCCAGCAGGTCATGACTCAATACACTGTTTTCCGGTATGGCATCACTGCATACCTTGTTGAATATCTCAGGATTATAGATACCTTTCCCGGTAAAAATACCTTCCTGGAACAAATCCTGGTAGACATCTGAGACAGCGGTAGTATAGGGATCCACCCCAGTTTGGCCGGAAAAGGTAAGTGAGAAAAAGGAACGGCTGGCGCTGTCTACCGATATACCGATTCGAGGCTGCATAAGTCCGTATCCATCAATCACCCTGGTTCCTTCATCATTCAAAACCGGCTTATTCAAAGGATGTGCCATAGCACCAATTAACTTTTTCGCATTATCTCTCGGCAGCTGAGTATCCGCATCCAGTGTAATTACATATTTGATTTTGTCCAGTATCGACAAGTCGCCTACCTGTACGGAAAAGCTTGTATTTTTGCTCCCGGTCAGCAATGCGTTGAATTCTGTCAGAGCACCTCTTTTTCTTTCCCAGCCCATCCAGGAACTCTGACTCCTGTTCCACTGCCGGTGGCGATGGAAAAAGTAAAAGATGTCCTGTCTGTCATACTTGTTATTTAACTCCCCAATAAGCCGTCTTCCGGCATTAATTATGCTCTCATCCTTCTCCTCATGTTCATTGGGTCCATCCTTGTAATCGCCAATCAGGGCGAAATGAAGGTTTTCCTCCTGATTGGCCAGGTAGAAGACTTCCATTTGCTCCACCAGTTCCATAACTCTTTTTTCGTCAGTAAGGAGAGTGGGTATGACAACCATGCTCCGATATTCCTCAGGTATACCGTCCTTCAATTCCAGTTTTGGGATATATTGAGGTTTGCATATCCGGGTAACAAGCCAATGAACCAATCCGATAGAGATACTCCAAATGGGCAGAAAAGAAATAACCGCTGCCAAAAACATACTCCATATTCCCGGTTTTCCGGAGGTAAGCCATATGCCGGTTAAAAAAGCTAAGCATCCGCCTATAGTCAAAAATCCTATGGAGCCAAAATACCATACTGCATTCCAGGATGCTCCATATATAGTTTTTTTTCTTTTTCCCAGCTTTTTTTCCAGCTGTTCTCTTCCCTGGTCAACAATGTAGTATCCAACATGGTTGAATTTTTCCATGGTCTGGTCTTTATTTTCCCTGCAGCATTCCACAGCTTTTACAGCTACATCAAGTTCGTCCACATCATATTTCGCAGCCAGCTTTTCCACTTTATGACGATAGTGATCTCTGGATGCAAAGTCCATAAGTGGATAGACAGCCGCCGGATCCTGGCTGAGAATGCGTTCCAGCATGCTCAGTTTCTCAAATACTTCCTCCCATTTCAGACCGTTTATTATGCGAAGACTGGTTATGGCATTTTTCATGGATGCTTGTTTATCAGCCTGATCCTGATGCTCCTGATGGACTATGCTTTCGGCATCGGTATGAAATACGGCAAGCTTTCCGTCTATCCATCTGATGATCGGAGCAGAATCTGCTCCCTCTTCTTTTAAACGGGACAGCAGCCTTTCCGCATAGGCAGGCTTCATTATCCCCATTTGGGCATCGTGTTCCATTATGGCTTTTCGGAATTCATCCCTGCCTGAGCTGTCAGCCTGGGACTCTGCCAGGCTTTCCATCAGCCTGGCTGCCCATTGATCTGCCTGTCTTCTTAGAATCATGGACTCGGAAATGTACACTGCAATATTTTTTATTCTCTCCAACAGACATATGCGCAGCATGGTGGGCAGTGCCCATAACTCTTTACTGGTAAGAGAAAAATGTTCCTGAAAACTTTCTATAAATAAAACTATAGTTTCTTCTTCTATCCTGCCGTCGAGATACTCTGTCATGCCGGCGGCTATTCCATATATTCTGGGATATCCGCTGTATTTACCTCTGGTAAGGACAGGCAGATCCTTATAGAAGTCTTTATCTGTGTTATATTGAATTTCCTTGTATTGTTCTTCTATAATGTAATAATTATCCAACAGCCACTCAGCAGCAGGTACTATATCTCTCCTGGATTTTACCTCTTCATTGGTCGATTGATAAGCCTGAATAAGGATTTGATAGTCCTTATCCAGTTTAGGAACTTTGAGGACCCTGGTATTAATCCTTCTGCCGGCAGCTGCAGCTTTGTAATCAGATGCCATTTCTTCTGTGTACCGTTTTATCTGTTGCAAGTTCTGCATAACCGTACAATACTCCTTTGCACCTTTCAGTTGACAGGGAATGCTTCGCCTTTAAAAAAAGAATCAACAGCTTGGGCTAAGCCTTGATTCTTTCTTTAAGGCAGAATATAGTATGTTCCCTTATTATCCAAAATATCCGAATAGTGCATAATTCTGCTACTGTGTCATATTCATGGGGCGGGAGGGTTGGGAAATTTCGCTCAGTGCATGACCGGCTTCATTATGAAAGATGTGTCTTGTCGCCAGGTCTCCAATGGAAATCATACCGACCAGATTTCCCTTTTGAACCACAGGCAGCCTTCTGATTTTGTTTTCGGCCAGAATCTCTGCAGCAGTGTAGGCATCCATTTCCGGCTCTGCTGTAATGACATTCTTTGTCATTACATCCTTAACCAATGTGGATTTGGGATCGCCGTTGCCGGCAATGCTCCTTACAACTATATCCCGATCCGTTAGAATCCCAGTCACCTTTCCATCGGGCATGCAAACCGGAAGACAACCGATATTATGTGCCTGCATCGCCTTTGCTGCATCCAGGACGGTATTGTCCGGCGATAATGCAGCTATATTTGTAGTCATTATTTCTTTAATCTTCATGACAAAAACACTCCTCTGAATAAAATCCTTCTCTTATCATAGAATTACCATTGATTGAGAAACTATACTCAGGACATGCTTAACCGATTAGGGTGTATTTTTGTCATTACTTACGATATGTTGTAGAATTATGGATACTTTCATTTGTTTGAAAATTCACTGAAGGCTCATATCCACAATATGCACAGGGTTATCCACAGCAAAAACCCCGCATTAATGAGATTGTAGCAGGGTTTCCACATAATTCTGCATAAAATTGTACCCAGGGCTGTCAAAGTTCGATAATGAATTTCAGGAGGTAAAATAATTCAATTTCCTGCCTGAAGGATTCTGGAGCATCCCTGCTATTGAATCTGAGTGATTGGCAGATATGGGACAGCATTCAGTGACAAAGGAGATATTTCTCCCTGCAGTAGACGATAGTAACCCGCACAGGCAATCATGGCCGCATTATCTGTACATAAGACAGGTGTAGGATAATAGAGCTGAATTTGCCGCTTTTCTGCCTCAGCTTCCATTTGTCTTTTCAAAGCTGAATTGGCAGCAACGCCTCCTGCCATAACTATTCGTTTTTGATTAAGCTTCAGGGCAGCATCTATGGTTTTTTCAACCAGAACATCCACCACCGCCTGCTGGAAACTGGCGGCAACATCTTCAAGGCAGTATGATTCACCTCTTTGTTCCAGATTGTGAAGGTAGTTTATGACTGCTGTTTTCAGGCCGCTGAAGCTGAAATCGTAGGGCTTCTCCCTGAGATGAACTCTGGGAAAGGAAATTGCAGCGGGATTGCCTTCCTTTGCAATACGATCAACTGCCGGTCCTCCGGGATAGCCCAGACCCAGAACCCGTGCCACCTTGTCAAAAGCCTCACCTGCGGCATCATCCATGGTCTGGCCTATTAATTCATATTCTCCGTAGTCCTTAACATGAACAATCTGGGTATGACCTCCGGAAACAATGAGGCAGACAAAGGGAGGCTCCAACTCTTTGTATTCGATAAAATTTGCACTGATGTGCCCCTCTATATGATGTACTCCAATCAGTGGAACAGATAAACCGAAAGCTATTGCCTTGGCAGCGGAAACACCTACCAGCAAAGCCCCAACCAGGCCCGGCCCGTAGGTAACAGCCACAGCGTCCAGCTCCTCCATTGAAGTATTGGATTCCTCAAGTGCATGACTTACGACCTGACTGATTACCTCTACATGCTTTCTGGAGGCAATTTCAGGAACTACCCCTCCATACAGCCTGTGAGTATCAATCTGAGAGGAAATGATATTACTCAGCACCTCTCTGCCGTTTCTCACGACAGCAGCAGCGGTTTCATCGCACGAGGTTTCCAATGCAAGTATTGTAATCCTCTTCTTATCTCTCAAAGTACTAATTTTTTCTGTCATTTGCTGAAGATATGTCATTTTACTTCCTCACTTATAAGATTTCTGCTTCTTTTCCGGGCAGCTCTCAGTATCAGGAATGAAGCCAATCCAATGGCAAAGCAGCCTGATCCAAAATAAGCTAATACACGAAATACCGCCGAATAAAAAAATGGTTCAGGTACCATTTGTATCATAATATCCGTTTCCGGGTTTAAAATCCAAAGATCATTGTCAAAAAACAAGTAATGAAACTGATCCCAATAATAGGTAAAGTTGCTTTTTACTATTGGTACAGCTGCTATCAGAATCAGCAGAAGGGATGCAGCTGTTACCAGATAAGCAGCTGAAAAATACTTCCATGGTTTCTTGTTGCTTAAATAGAATAATATAATGAAAAGACAAATGAGGCTCAGTAAAGAGATATTCCTCACATTGGAAGCAAAGCGGAATAATGCCCTAACATCCACCATATGCTCCTTTTCTCTTTCATTGAAAACTGGTCTTGTTACTCCGTTTATATCTGCCTCAATCTGATCCATGGTGTCCAATCTTCCCCGGATATAATCGGTCAACTCTTTGGTGACCCGTATAAGCTCTTCACTGGTCATGCCTATTTCTTCTGATGTATTTAATCGTTTGTACTGTCCGGCATAGAAGGTTTGGTCATAAGTAACCAGCTCTATGCCGGTTACAAGCAGTATTGGAAATATAAACAAGGATATTAGAAATCCTATTGCATAATTAGTCATGGTACGGATATCCATTTTTTATCCTCCAATATGAAAGTTCCACATAATCAGTGCGTCTTCGCCGTCGTTTGCGTAGTAGCCCTTTCGCAGTCCTCCCTTTTCAAACCCAAGGGATTGATAGAGATTGATGGCTGCTTTATTGGATACTCTGACCTCCAGTGTCATTCGAGTCATACCCAGCCGGACAGCTTCTTCTATCAGGGTTTTCATAATAAGGCGGCCTGTTCCTTGTCTTCTATGGTCCGGATGAACGGCTATATTGGTAATATGAGCCTCGTCCACTACCAGCCACATACCTCCGTATCCTATGAGTTTACTATTGTCGCTGACCACAAAATATCTGGCACACCTGTTTCGCTCCACCTCAATCCGGAAGGCCTCCTGGGACCAGGGCGTAGGAAAGCACAGACGCTCCAGCTTGCTGACCTCTTCAACATCCTCTGTTGTCATAGGACGGATTCTTTGTGTCATGTTCTGTCACCTGCCTGCTTAAGCCTTTTCTGCTCTGCCTGGGATTGCCTGAGATAGAAAGGTCGAAGCTCTTTATAATGAACAGCATTCCCGGCCAATGCTTCCTTTCTGCCCAGCCAGGCAATTGCAGAAGCTCTCTGACAGATAAGATGAGCCGGTGCAAAATGCGCATATTCCTTCAGCTGTTCCTGCAGAAGGGCTTGGTATGCCCATAATCCATCTCCCAGAAAAATAATCGGCTGGCGGTAGGCAGCCAATTGCTCTGTAAGTTCGACGACAGGGATAGCTGAATAGGGCATCAGCCTTATACACTCGCTGCCTTCCCGTCTGTACAGGCTGGTATATACCTGTTCTCTCCTTGCATCCATTAAAGGGCACACCAGGCCATTCACACCAGCAATATTCCATGCCAGGGCATCCAGGGTAGGAACGGACACAACAGGTTTCTCTATTGCCTGGGCTAAGCCTTTTATTGTAGAAATACCAATGCGCAGGCCTGTGAATGAGCCCGGCCCGCCGGATACAGCAAGCAAATCCAGATCATCAGGCTTTAAATCGCTGGAATTAAGTGCATCCTCAACCAAAGGCATAAGCAATTCAGAATGATTTTTCCTGTGATGATGATAGGCTTCATACAGGAGCCGGTCTTCACTCAGGATGGCGACACCTGCCACAACAGATGAAGAATCAACTGCCAATACCTTCATAATTCTGCAATACCTCCTTCCATGCAGCATAACGGCTGCCTACAGGGCATACAGTGATTTTCCTTTCATTCACTTTTTGTTCCCTGCTGATGGATATTTTTAAATACTCTTCGGGAAGAAGATAGTCCAACCTTTCAGCCCATTCAACTATTGTAATTCCGATTCCGAAAAAATAATCTTCATAATCCAAATCATACAGCTCTTCCGGCTCATTCAGGCGGTAAAGATCAAAATGAAAAACCGGATGAAGCGCGGAATATGAATTCATAATGGTAAATGTAGGGCTGTTCACCATGCCTGACACACCTGCTCCGTGTGCAATTCCTCTGGACAGTACGGTTTTCCCGCTTCCCATCTGTCCGAACAGAAGAATAATATCCCCTGCTTTTGTGTTTGAGCCTATCCATTTACCGAATAGATATGTATCCTCCTCGGAACGGGACAGCCATATTAACATAATACACCTCATCAGCTGCTTACTTAATATTTTCCATTATGCAAATCAGTGAAAATCTTCCACTGAATAGTATATCCCGTATTATATCATATAATTGTCCGGCATCTATACTGCAAATTCGCAAAAACAAAAAAATCGGATTCTTCCGATTTTTTTGCTGGGTTTCTGTATTTCTTCTGTGCCCCGTATCTTTTTCAACTATGGAGCAGAGGCGAAAGCTTCTTATAAATCAACAAGGTAACAGTAGAAACTACAATGGATTTTATCAGATTAAAAGGTACAATAGCATACAATATGAAGCTCTTCATATCCTTTACGATCTTAAGCGGTGACAATGCTATGATTTGCTCAAGAGGCATAAATTGCTGATACAGAGGTATAATAATGAAGTAGTTGGAAAAGCAAGCACTGACAGTCATAAATATGGATCCGGCCAGCAAACCTAACATTGCATTTTTCTTGCTTTTGCGGATCATATAGATGACTGATGCCGGTACTACGAAAAAGCTGCCCACAAGAAAATTGGAAAGCTCTCCAACCCCGCCGGTGGGAGAAGGCTTGATTAGTACCTTGAGTATGTTTTTGAGAAGCTCAATAAGAACTCCGGCAATCGGACCTAATGCAAAACCTCCGACTAAAGCAGGTACATCACTTATATCCAGCTCTAGAAAAGACGGGAAAAACGCTGCCAGCGGAAAGGAAATGAGCATCAGAACAAAGGCTGTGGCAGCCAGCATAGCGATCTTTATCAGGTTCCTGGTATTCAGCTTTATACTGAGAATGCCTCTGCCCGGCTGAGTGTAAGTAGTCTTGTTCATGTATAATTCCTCCTGAAAAATTATTGGGAAATAAACAATGAACCTGGGAATCAAATAAAAAGCCCCTGACAAACTTCAGGGGCACATGGAAACAGAAAGAATAAACGTACTTTCTCCCATCCAGACTATACTGTCGGTACCGGAATTCCACCGATTCGGCCCTCGTAAGGACTCGCGGACTTTACCGCCGGTCGGGAATCTCACCCTGCCCTGAAAGTTCGTTGTTTATTTTGTAATAATATTATATATCATATATTCTTCATTGTCAAAGCTATTCTTTTTCTGATTACATCCACATCCAATACCTTCACAGTGACGATATCGCCTACTTGCACAATATCCATAGGATGTTTCACATATTTGTCTGAAAGCTGGGATATATGGACCAGACCGTCCTGGTGAACGCCAATATCTACAAATGCTCCAAAATCTGTTACGTTTCGCACAGTTCCGGTCATAATCATGTCGGGCTTCAGGTCTTCCAGCTCCATTATATCAGTGCGCAAAATGGGCTGGGGCAGTTCATCCCTGGGATCTCTTCCCGGCTTCTGCAGCTCTTTTAATATGTCCTGAAGAGTAGGCAGGCCTACATCAAGATTCACTGCCAATTCCGCTGTATCCCACTTATCGATTTCAGCAGCCAGGTGTTGCCGATTCTCATGGTTTTTAATCATTTCTATGGATTTCCCTTTTAACTCCAGCAGCTTAGTGACCACGTTATAGGATTCCGGGTGTACGGCAGTATTATCAAGAATATTATCACCGCCTGAAATTCTAAGAAAACCTGCACACTGCTCGAAGGTCCTGGGGCCAAGTTTGCTGACCTTCAGCAGTTGTTTGCGATTTGTAAATTTTCCCGTCTTCTGACGGTAGGAAGCGATGTTCCGGGCAAGAGCAGGAGATATTCCGGATACATACTGAAGTAAAGAGGGGGAAGCAGTATTCAGGTCAACTCCTACACTGTTGACGCAGTCCTCCACCACACCTCTTAATGTCTCAGCCAGCTGTTTTTGATTTACATCATGCTGATACTGGCCTACGCCGATGGACTTGGGATCAATTTTTACCAGTTCAGCCAAAGGGTCCTGCAGTCTTCTGGCAATAGATATGGCACTGCGCAATTCCACTTCATAATCCGGAAATTCCTCACTGCCCAGCTTTGAAGCAGAGTAAACCGAAGCGCCTGCCTCATTGACTATTACATATTGCAGCTTTGCAGCATATTCCCCGCATAGCTCGGCTATAACCTTCTCACTTTCCCTCGAAGCTGTTCCGTTGCCAAGAGCTATCAGTTCGACACAGTGCTTTTCCACAAATTTTTTCAGGATTCTCTTTGCCTCTTCCTTATTATGGTTGGGAAGAGTCATATAAACTACAAAAGTATCCAGTACCATGCCAGTATCATCAACAATGGCGATTTTGTTACCGGTTCGGAAACCGGGATCCACACCCATCACCACTTTCCCTCTTACCGGCGGCTGAAGGAGCAGATTACGCAGATTTTCACCGAATACCCTGATTGCCTGTTCTTCTGCTTTTTCTGTCAGCATATTGCGAATCTCCCGTTCGATGGACGGCGCTATCAACCTTTTGTAGGAATCCTCAATTGCTTCTTTCAGTAGCTCCGAACCAATGCTTGGTCGGACAATAACTCTCTTGCATAGATATTGAATGATGTTGTCTTCATCAACTCTGATTTTTGCTGTCAGGTATTTTTCATTTTCGCCGCGGTTAATAGCCAGAATTCTGTGAGGCACTATCCGGCTGACTGCCTCGCTGTATTCATAGTACATTTCATAAACAGAGGATTCCTCCTTTGCTGCCCTGGTTTCCAGGATTCCATGCCGAATAGTGAAAGCTCTTATCCATTTCCGATAATCGGCATTATCCGAAATCATCTCTGCTATAATATCCAAGGCAAGAGTAAGAGCCTGTTCTGCTGAATCCACCTCATTTTCAGGGTTAACATAAGCTTTTGCCAGTTCCTCAACACTGCCCTGCCGGACTGACTGATCCCATATTATTTGAGCAAGGGGTTCCAGACCTTTTTCCTTCGCTATAGTAGCCCTCGTTCTGCGTTTGGGACGGTATGGACGATAAATGTCCTCCACTTCCGTTATGCTTTGGGCTTTATTTATGCTGTTTTTAAGCTCTTCGGTCAGTTTTCCCTGAGCATCAATCAGATGCCTTATCTCCTGCCTGCGATTTTCCAGATTCCTGAGATAAGCAAGGCGATCAAACAATTCTCTTAATACACTGTCATCCAATCCCCCGGTAACTTCTTTTCTGTAACGGGCTATAAATGGAATGGTATTACCCTCGTCAATCAACCTTATAGCATTTTCCACCTGGAGCTCTTTAAGTTGAAACTCTTTTGCCAGTTGAAGCACTATGCTTTCCATTTTATACCTCCACTTTTTCTGTGCATCTTCCTTGTACACAAAGAAGTTTATCATAAAAAAAGTCTGCTGTGTAAAAATAAATCTTTGTTTCGGTCTCATTCCAGTCTTTTATTTTGCATAAATATGCAAAATATGATTATAAACAGATAGGTAAAATTATTGACAATAAAATTTAACTGGTGTATATTTTAATCCTGAACTACCTGTAGTTAAGAGCAGGACACTCTCAAGGCCGAATCAATCCGGAACTTTGAACCGTATGGAGTCAATGCTTATAATTATCAACGTAACACCGGAGGAACCAGAATGCATACTTACTTTTCGGAAAAAACTGATTTCTATGGCAGTTCCAGCCCACATGAGCTGGTCAGCCGGTATGGCAGTCCCCTTTATGTGTATAATGAAAACATACTGCGCCGGCGCTGCAGAGATATGACAGGTTTTATTCCTTATCCAAACTATAAGGTCAACTACTCGGTAAAAGCCAATGCCAATCTGGAGCTTTTAAAAATTATTCGGGAAGAAGGACTTAACGCAGATGCCATGTCTCCTGGTGAGATTTTTGTTCTTTTGGCCGCGGGGTTTAAACCGAAGCAAATACTTTATATCAGCAATAATGTTTCCGCGGAAGAAATGATGTATGCTGTCAACCTGGGAATAACCGTAAGCGTGGATTCCCTTTCTCAGTTGGAAACATTTGGAGAACATAACCCAGGCGGGGATGTGGCTGTAAGGATTAATCCGGGTTTTGGAATTGGTCATCATGATAAGGTAGTAACAGGCGGCAGTAAAACGAAGTTTGGAATCAATGACGACTGTATAGACGAGGTCAAAGCATTGATAAAAAAATACAGACTGAATCTGGTGGGTATCAATCAGCACATCGGTTCTCTGTTTATGAACGGAGAACCCTATATTCAAAGTGTCCAGACTATTCTGGACATCGCCAGGCAATTCGAAGGACTCCGTTTTATCGATTTAGGAGGCGGATTTGGTATTCCATATCAAAAACAGGATGGGGAGAAACCGCTGGAACTGAAGCTGTTTGGTGAACAAGTCGCTGATATCCTGAGTGCCTGGGCACGCCGTTATAACCCGGATATTGAATTTATGTCGGAACCGGGTCGCTATGTTGTGGCAGAATGCGGTATTCTGCTTGGCATGGTTCATGCAAAGAAGGAAAACAGCGGAGTGCTGTATGCGGGCACGGATCTGGGATTCAATGTTTTAGCCCGTCCGGTAATGTATGATGCCTGGCATGATATCGAGGTTTATCCAAAACATGGGAGTATTGTTTCTTCCTCGAAAGAAAAAGTAACAGTGGTGGGAAACATATGCGAAAGCGGAGACGTGGTTGCCCGCGACAGGGAGCTTCCTCCTTTGTCCATAGGTGACATTCTCGGGGTAATGGATGCCGGTGCATATGGTTATTCCATGTCATCCAACTACAACAACAGGTTAAAACCCGCAGAGATATTGATCCGTGCTGATGGTATGCATCAGTTGATCAGACGGCGGGATTCCCTGGAAGACTTGCTGCGGAACTTCAATGACTATATAGCTCCTGTTCTGCCTTAACCTTTTTGCTAATCAGCTGCTTGTCTCTAAGCAAATGATTTATTTTCTTGTCACACTGGTCTTTCTATAATATAATTGGCGTATCATAAAGCCAATCAGGAGGAGAACTTATGGATTCCAAAAAACCGGTATTAATTATTGATACATGTACCGATCTGCCGTACAGCTATATTGAGAAGCATAACATTCCTGTCATAAACTTTACCTACCACTTTCAGGGCAGGGAACATATTGACGACTTTTTTGTTAGCAAAGATTCCAAAACCTTCTATGATGCAGTTCGTTCCGGGGAAATGCCTACTACTTCCCAGGTCAATACCGATGTATATATAGAAAAATTCCGTCCTTATCTGGAGAATAGAAGGTCCGTCATCTATCTTTGCTTTTCTTCCGCTCTAAGTGGCAGCTTCAACAGTGCCATGCTTGCCAGGGATATGCTCCTGGAAGAATTTCCGGATGCGGACCTTACCATAATAGACAGCAAATCAGCTTCCATGGGAGAAGGACTTCTTGCCTGGAATGCCATCCGGATGCTGGATGAAGGTGCTTCCAAGGATGAATTGGTGCAATGGATAGAAAGAAACAAGCTCAAGGTTGCTCACTGGTTTACAGTGGATGATCTGAACCATTTGAAAAGAGGCGGCCGGGTATCTGTTGCAGCTGCATTTATAGGTACCATGCTGGATATCAAGCCCATTCTTCATGTGGATGATGAAGGCCGGCTTATCCCAGTTTCCAAGGTAAAGGGAAGAAAGAAATCCATTCGTGCATTATTTGAAAGGCTGCAGGAGACCATAGTTAACCCGGAAGATCAGGTAATCTTTATAAGCCACGGCGATTCGCCGGCAGATGCTCAATACCTGGCAGATCTTATTAAGTCCGGCTATTCTGTCAAGGATGTTATCATAAGTAATATTGGGCCGGTAATTGGCGCTCACTCCGGCCCGGGAACCATCGCACTTTTCTTTTTCGCAGACAAAAGATGAAAAAAGCATGAGAAAGCAGCAATCGTGACTTCCATGTCATGATTGCTGCTTTTTTTCTTTGCTGTCCGTAACAGCATAGCTTATCTGATGGCCTTAAGCCATGGGAACACAAATTCTCTGCCCAATCTGCAAATCGTCCGGATCAACGCCGGGATTGGCTGCTATGAGAGCATCCACACTGATGTTAAATCTTCTGGCAATGGAAAAGAAGGTATCTCCTGCACGGATGATATATTCACTGGTGCCGCTGGGACAGCCGCCCTGCGCCGGCGCCGGGATGCATATTATCTGTCCTACCCGTAAGGCCATGGGGTCTATACCTGGATTGGCTGCAATAATTGCGTTAACGGTTACATTGAATCTGTTTGCTAGTGCGAAAAGAGTGTCACCGCTTCTTATGGTATAATACTGACCTCCGGGGCAGGGGGGTAATCCGGGACGGGGAATGCAGATTCGCTGGCCGATCATCAGCCTGTTGGGATCTACATTTGGATTCGCTGCTATAATTGCTTCCACTGTTGTATTAAATCTGTTCGCCAGAGAGAAGTAGGTGTCTCCTGCCTGAATGATATAGGGCTGGGTACCTTGCGGGCATTCACCCGGCATGGGCGGGGCACCGGGAATGCAAATCCTCTGACCAATCTGTAATCTGTTGGGATCAACACCGGGGTTGGCAGCCATAATTGCCGCAACCGTGGTATTGAACCGAATGGCCAGAGAGAAGTAGGTGTCTCCTGCCTGAATAATATAGGGCTGGGTGCCTTGCGGACATTCACCCGGCATAGGTGGAGCACCGGGAATGCATATTACCTGGCCTATCTGTAATCTGTTGGGATCAACGCCGGGGTTGGCAGCCATAATTGCTGCTACAGTAGTATTGAATCGCATAGCCAGGGAAAAGTAGGTATCCCCTGCTCGGATGGTATATGGCTGAGTACCGGCGGGACAGACTTGCCTGACATCATACCTGCCATTCATATACAAGTATCACCTCCAATAGGATATGTTACATTATATGCATCAGCATTGGAGATGTTCTACTTGTGAAAAGGGGATATTCAGCTCACCTTCAGGGCATGGGCAAAGGCTCGGAATTGCGGTATTCCAGATAGGAGTAATATATATCGTCCCTGAAATGATATGGGCCGTCTTTCCTGACTGCTTTCCAGGTACCTGTCTTATCCAAATTCGGTATGGATGTATCTGCTTTGAAGGTTTTATGGATTTTAGTTACATATCCGATTTTGCAGTACGGAATGAGCTCTTTGTAGATTTCTCCTCCTCCTACTATGAAAATGTCATTATCCTTGTATGAGCGCAGCTGCTCAAATAATTCAGCAAAGGAATTACATATAATGGCTCCGTCTGCAGAAAAATCCTTTTGTCTGGTTAATATGATATTGGTCCTTCCCCTCAGAGGTTTGCCCCCTGGAAATGTATGCAGAGTTTTACGACCCAGAACAACAATACGGTTAAGTGTCCTGGCTTTAAATTGTTTCAGGTCTTCCGAAATAGGCTGCAGCAGGTCCCCATCTTTTCCAATATTCCATTCCTGATCAACGGCAACGATAAAATTCATAAGTTTCACCGCTTTCTTTACACTGCTATGGGGATGTTTTTGATTTGAGGGCCTGCCCTGTATCCTTCCAGATGAAAATCATCCGCTGTAAACTCATAAAAATCCCTGATGTCAGGATTGATAACCAGTTTTGGAGCAGGATACTGAGGCCTTTCAATTAATTCCCTGACAATGGGAATATGCCTGTCATAAATATGTGCATCAGCTATGACATGGACCAGTTCACCTGCTTTCAGCCCGCTTACTGCCGCAAACATATGGACCAGAATGGCATACTGACAAACATTCCAATTATTTGCAGGGAGCACATCCTGGGATCTTTGGTTTAATATGGCATTTAGCCTGTCTCCTGTTACGTTGAAAGTCACGCTGTAGGCACATGGATATAAATTCATTTTATGAAGATCACTGTGATTGTATATATTGGTTAAGATCCTTCGGCTGTAAGGATTGTGTTTCAGATCATACAATACTCGATCGACCTGATCGAATTCCCCTTCCTTATACTTATGCTTCTGGCGAAGCTGGTAGCCATAAGCTTTGCCTATAGAGCCTTCCTCATCTGCCCAGGCATCCCAGATTCTGCTGTTCAAATCACGAATGTTATTGGATTTCTTTTGCCAAATCCAGAGAATTTCATCGATAGCCTTTTTCAGGGGAGTGGGCCGCAGTGTCAGTATTGGAAACTCTTCCGACAAATCATAGCGATTGACAACCCCGAACTTTTTTATTGTATATGCAGGTGTTCCATCCTCCCAAACCGGACGCACCTTCTGTCCTTCAGTGGTGTACCCGTTTTCTAAAATGTCCCTGCACATATCAATGAATATAATATCTGCCTTACTCATTATTCCCTTCCCCTTTTCCACTTCATAGGTGTTTATACCCTTTCTATTATAACAGAAACCTTTCTTTAAGGATATCAGATATCATTTTTTTCTATATGTTCCAGCAGGAAATCCAAATTTTGGACATGTTCCTCTTCCAGTAATGCCATGAACAAGTCACCCTTTTCTTCCAGCCTTTCCGCTGCATTGAGCAGGTTAAAGTCGTCCGGGTGAATTCCCTTTTCTAATTCTTCCCAGGTAACAGGCATGGATACATTTGCATTCTGATTTGCCCGGGGTGAATAGACCATTGTTATGGTTTTGCCTTCCCACATCTGCAGGTAATCAAAATAAAGTCTGGTACCCCTGTTTTTCACTTTACGCTCTATAGTAACCCTTTCAGGATATTTTTGTGAAAAATAATATCCGAAGAAACGATTTATTTTTCTTGCTGTTTCATAATCATAACGACTGCCCGTAGGTATATATATCTGCAGCCCGGTTGCACCAGAGGTCTTGACCCAGCTTCTGATGCTTAATTTGATCAGGGTTTCATTGATTAGCAGGGCTGTTTCCGCCGCTTCATTGAAAAACTGCCCCTCTGAAGGATCCAGATCAAATACCAAATCCGTAGGACAGATTTTCTCTTCAATCCGATGAAAGCCGGTATGCAGCTCCAAAGCAGCCTGATTTCCCAGCCACACTAAAGTGGAGAGGTTATTAAGCAATATAAAATCCTTATCACTCCACTCGGTAGTTTCCAGCCAATCCGGCGCATAATCAGGTGTATCTTTCTGAAAAAAAAACTTTCCCTTTATTCCATCCGGGTATCGGATGACGGTAAGCAAACGATTTCTGGCATGAGGAAGCATGTAAGGCGCTAATTCCACCAGTTTGGTGATGTAATCGATTTTACGAATTCCCGGCTCCGGCCATAGGATCTTCTCCGGATTGGTTATACGAACAGGCAGACCATCTACATCTATCTCACTCATCTATTGACCATTCCTTTCCGTTTGCCTGTTCAGCAGATAAGTGGGAAAAACCCAGAATAGCGGGGTGGCGCATGGTGCCATCATTGGTCCATTCCAGAAACCGAATCCAACAGGTTACTGCAGGCTTCAGCCATGTGAATGATTCACCCTTGCATAACCTGACATCCCTGAACGGGCAATCATCATTCCGGTGTCTCACTGCATACTGCTTAAGCTGCCGCCGTTCTTCAAAAGTTAAGCCTTGTGATGCCTTCCCGATATATACCCAGCTGTCGTCACGAAAAATACCCAATATAAGTGAGTTTGGTAAAGAGTCCTTCCACTGAATACCGCATATGGCTGCCAGAATTTTCTTAAGGTTTTTGTGTTTAAACCACTCGCTGTGATTTTTGGCAGGACAATACAAGCTGTTTTTCTTTTTGGATACAATTCCTTCCCAGCCCTTCCTTTTCATTAAATCATACAGGCCCGGACCATCTTCAAAATCCTCTGTAATTGCTATATTACCGTCCTGATTCAGCGACTGATAAAGTATATTTCTCCGCTCCTTCAGGGGCAGTTCTGTCAGAAGACAATCATTCAGGTATAATATATCAAAGACAATATATATCACCGGATATTTTCGTATATAATGAGGCAGCTTATCCTTCCTGCCTGTCTTTTCTCTGATGAGACTCAAATGAAAGGACGGCTTGCCATCATTGTCCGGCACCACCATCTCTCCGTCCAGTACAGCATTGTTACCTGCAACCAGATTGCCTATATGATGCAGTTCCGGATAATATTCGGTTCTTTCACGTCCTGATTTTGTGAATATGCGAACATGATCTTCGCCCTGTCTCCTTTGATAGTAGGTAAGTCCCCTGATTCCGTCCCACTTAATTTGGAATATCCACTCTTCTCCACTTGGAATGCTGCTGGAAGATATGGGCTCCATAGGAGTTATCCAATCCATTTTATTTCCTCGTTCCTTATACGGCTGTGTTGGTATTTTTCTTCCTGGCTGCTGTCTTTTTAGCGGGAGCGGAATTGCTCTGTTTCAGATGTTCTGTTTCCTTAAGGCTTTCCTGCAACGCCTGCATTAAATCTATAACATTTCTTTGAGGGATGGATTCCCTGGCCCGGACAACTTCGTCTCCCTCGATTTTCTTGTGTATCATCGCCAGCAGCTCCCTGCGGTATTCATCTGTATATTTTGCCGGATCAAATTTTGCAGACAGGTTTTCAATCAACTTAACAGCCATAGCTAATTCCTTTTCATCAAGCTGGCTGTCCACCGGTATATTGGGCACATGTGACTGATCTCGCACCTCATCCGGATAAAAGATGGTTTCCATAATCATTATGTTATGATATACCCTGAGAGCTGCCAGAGACTGTTTGTTGCGCATGGTGATCTTTGCTACAGCTATCCTTCCGGTTTGCTTCATTGCCTCCCGGAGAAGATTATATGCTTTTTCACCTGTTTCCTGGGGTGACAGATAATAGGATTTAACAAAATAAATAGGATCAATTTCTCTTAAATCAACAAAATCCATAATTTCGATGGCTCTTCCCCTTGACTGCTGAAGTGACTGCAGCTCCTCGTCCTCTATTATCACAAATCTGCCCGGTTCATACTCATAACCCCTTACAAGATCGTCCTGTGAAACTTCCTTCTTACAGACAGGACATGTTTTTTCATATTTTATAGGTGTCTTACACTCTCTGTGCAGGTATCTGAAACTAATATCCTTGTCCTCTGTTGCAGCAAACATCCTGATAGGTATATTAACCAGGCCAAAACTAATCGAACCCTTCCACATGGTATGCATAAAGTCCCGCTCCTTTCCTTTTTACTATCTTCTGCAGGAAAAAGATTGTTATACCGATAGCCCCATGAATCTGAAAAGCCCGATACTGTCTCGTACCGGGCTTTAATATACGGAATATGGTCAGACATGCTCGGGGTGTTGTGAAAAAGTCAGTCTTCCTGAAACAGGGCTGTGGAAATATATCTTTCTCCGGTATCAGGAAGCAATGCAACAATTGTTTTCCCCTTATTTTCAGGTCGTTTGGCAATCTGAGCGGCTGCATAAGCTGCTGCACCGGATGAAATCCCTACAATAAGCCCTTCCAGCCTTGCAAGAGCCCTTGATGTCTCAAAAGCATGTTCATTCTTCACCTTTAATACTTCATCAACAACAGAGGTATTCAGTACCTGTGGAACAAAACCTGCGCCTATACCCTGTATTTTGTGAGGTCCGGGCTCTTCACCGGAAAGTACGGCTGAATCCATTGGTTCCACCGCTACCACTTTGAAATCAGGCTTTCTCTTCTTGATAACTTCTCCCACACCGGTTATAGTGCCGCCTGTTCCAACCCCTCCTACAAAAATGTCCACCTGTCCGTCGGTATCCCTCCAGATTTCTTCTGCCGTTGTCCTTCTGTGAATTTCCGGATTAGCCGCATTTGCAAATTGCTGTGGAATAAATGAGTCGGGGGTTTTTGCTGCAATTTCCTCTGCTGTGCGAATAGCTCCCTTCATTCCCTCAGGTCCCGGTGTGAGAACCAGCTCCGCTCCCAGTGATTTGAGAAGGTTTCTTCTTTCCTGGCTCATGGTTTCCGGCATAGTGATTATCAATCTGTAGCCTTTCACTGCACAAACAAAAGCCAGAGCTATACCCGTATTTCCGCTGGTAGGTTCTATTATTACTGAACTTGGCTTTAAAATGCCCCTGTCTTCCGCATCCTTAATCATGGAGTAACCGATTCGGTCTTTTACGCTTCCGGCTGGATTAAAGTATTCCAATTTGAGAAGCAGCCGGGCTTCAGCACCTTCCGCCCTGCTAAAATTGGATGCTTCCAGCAAAGGAGTGTTACCGATTAGTTCAGTCAGATTTTTAGCTATTTTTGACATTCTGATTTCCTCCTGCCTATTTCTTGGCTTATACCTTTTTTATAACTCATTATTCTCTGAATACTATGTAAAGCAAAAATACCTGTAAACATATTTACTGTATGTCAGGTGTATGTCTTTTATCAGCAGCTTATCTTGTAGATGCATGCAGTGCCTGCTCCAGATCACCAATAAGATCATCGACGTCCTCTATACCAACAGACAAGCGTATCATATCCGGTGTTACACCGGCATTCTTTTGCTCTTCATCCGAGAGTTGAGCATGGGTGGTACTGGCCGGGTGTATTACAAGAGATTTTGCATCAGCTACATTGGCCAGCATGGAAAACAGGTTAAGATTTTCCATGAATCCTTTTCCTGCTTCCAAACCTCCTTTAATACCGAAGGTAAAGATAGAGCCTGCTCCTTTTGGAAGATATTTTTCAGCCAATTCTTTGTATTTATTCCCTTCCAGGGAAGGATAATTCACCCATGCGACACGTTCATGACTTTGTAAGAATGATGCAATTTTCCCTGCATTGGAAACATGCCGTTCCACCCGTAGAGAAAGTGTTTCCAATCCCTGTAAAAACAGAAAGGCATTGAAGGGACTCAGACAGGCTCCTGTGTCACGCAGAAGCTGAACACGTGCTTTGGTAATATATGCTGCCGGTCCTGCAGCTTCCACATATCTTATATTATTGTAACTGGGATCGGGTTCGGTAAGCTCAGGAAATCTCCCGCTGCCGGCCCAGTCAAAGTTTCCGGAATCAATCAGGATTCCGCCTATTGATGTGCCGTGACCTCCTATAAATTTTGTGGCAGAGTGAACAACAATATCGGCTCCGTATTCAATTGGCCTCAATAGGTAAGGTGTGGCAAAGGTATTGTCAACTATAAGAGGAATGCCATTCTTATGAGCTATGTCTGCTATTGCTTCGATATCGGGTATGTTGATTCCCGGGTTTCCTATACTCTCAATAAAGAAAGCTTTTGTTTTATCTGAAATGACCTTTTCAAAATCACCGGGTTCATCCGGATTAACAAATAAGGTTTTGATTTCAAACTTGGGCAGTGTTGCAGCAAATAAATTATAAGTACCGCCGTACAAGGTTGAGGCTGAAACAATTTCGTCTCCCGCACCGGCAATATTAAGAATCGCATAGGTAATCGCAGCTGAACCGGAAGCAACTGCCAGTGCACCTACTCCTCCCTCCAAAGCTGCCATTCGCTGTTCGAACACATCAGTTGTGGGATTCATAATACGGGTATAGATATTGCCCTGCTGCCTAAGGGCAAATAAGTCTGCTGCATGTTCGGCGTTTTCAAACACATAAGATGTTGTCTGGTAAATAGGAACAGCCCGGGAGCCTGTAGACGGATCTACCGTTTGTCCGGCATGGACCTGCAGGGTATCAAACTTCCATTTTTTGTTTTTCATTATTATTCTCCTCCCTCTATAGTCTTAGATTGTCTCTAAATATAGTACATATGATTATCCATACCATTCATTTTTTGATATTTGACTGCCAGGTCCTCCAGGGTTATATCATCAACAAGCTCATTGATACAGTTGTTTATTTTGTCCCAAACATTCTTTTGAATGCAGTATTGCATTTTGTCGCTCTTATCCTTTTCCTGCTCCTCCACTACATGCAAATCACCTTCCAACACCCGCAAAACCATTCCAACCGTAATATTATAGGGCTGATCTCCCAGTATATATCCGCCCTGCGCTCCTTTTATGCTCTTAACCAGCCCGGCTTTTCGCAGTACGGAAAAGACCTGTTCCAGATAGCTGACCGAAACTTGCTGGTTTTCTGCTATGGTACTGAGAGGGATATGCTCCTCTGTGCTGTTGACAGCCAGATCTATCATAGCCCGTAATCCATAACGACCTTTGGTTGAAATTTTCAAGTGAATCACCGCCATAATTAAACCTAGTATTCCTATATGATTTATATAATACAATTACTTGTAAGAAATGTCAATCCTGTTTTTCAGATTGTTTAGTAAAAAGTAATTACCTGCTTGTTTATAAGCTCATAAAAAAAGCATGCACATAAATTTTCATGCACATGCTTTGTATACATTTATTTCAGGCTGAAAGAGTTCATTCCCTGGAAAGCTTGTATATCTCAATGATATCAGATTTACCCAGCTTTACCAGACTACCTCTTGTCAGCGTACCCTCGTTGGTGCATCTGTCTGCCATTTCTTCCAGTCTGTCATCTTTTATACCCAGTTGTTCCAAAGTTACCGGCAATCCTATAGATGCAAAAAATTCCTTTGTTTTTTCTATCCCCATGCGTGCTGTTCTTTCCGGATTGAGGAAGTCCTGCTCCACATTCCATACCCTGACAGCAAACTGAACAAATCTGGGAATGTTATGCTGACAGACATAACTCATCCAGGCAGGAAAAATGACTGCCAGACCGGCTCCATGTGCAACATCGTACAAAGCGCTTAATTCATGTTCAATGGCATGGGATGCCCAATCTTCCTCTCTTCCGGTGCCCAGCAAGCCGTTGTGGGCTATAGTGCCTGCCCACATGATCTGGGAACGGGCAGCATAGTCCTCAGGATTTCGGATAGCCAGGGGAATATTTTCAATAATTGTTTTGAGTGTTGCTTCGCAAAGCCTGTCGGTAAAATCTACATCAGCGGTATTTGTAAAATACCGCTCCATTATATGAGCCATGATATCAGCAGCACCGCATGCTGTTTGATAGCTGGGCAGGGTATAGGTAAGTTCCGGATTCATAATTGCAAACTGAGGCCGAATCAAGTCGCTGCCGGTTCCCTTTTTGTACCAGCCGTCTTCATTAGTCAATACAGAACTGGAACTGGCTTCACTTCCTGCGGCAGGCAGAGTAAGTACAACACCTACCGGAAGGGCCTCCTCTATCTTTGCCTCACCGCTGTAGAAATCCCAAACATCACCACTGTAAGGCACTCCTGCTGCAATTGCCTTTGCTGAATCAATGACACTTCCGCCTCCTACAGCAAGAATAAAAGGAATGTCATGTTCCCTGCAAAGCTCAATCCCCTTGCGTACCAGTGAAACCCTTGGATTTGGCTGAACCCCGCCCAATTCTATAAACTCGATTCCGCTTTCATTAAGAGAAGCAATGACCCGATCATACAAACCGCTTTTCTTTATGCTGCCACCGCCATAGTGAAGCAGTATCCTGTCTGCATGCCTCTTCACTTCAGTGCCTGCTAAACACTCCGTATCCTTCCCGAAGACAATTCTGGTGGCGCTTTGAAATGTAAAGTTGTTCATACCTGATAAAACTCCTTTCATGTATTCTGAAATCCGGCTTTAATCAGAAACCCCGGAGGCTCCCTGACTCTTCAGCATATCCTGCAAACCTTCAGAGAAATGCACTGACCTGTCAGGCATAACCCAAATTGCCTCCACCCCGTCCAGGTCTTCCAGCAGACTCATGCCCTCTTCGAGAGAAAGCAGAAAGAGGGTGGTGGACAAAAAGTCAGCTGTAGCTGCATCCTCGGCAACAACTGTAACCGCTCTGAAATTTTCACCGGGCATAAGGGTATCGGGATCAATAATATGGTGAATTCTTCTGCCCTCATACATGTAGTAACGCTGATAATCTCCGCTGCTTACCACTGAAGCTTCGCCCACAAAAATCGTGTCCAATGTGTTTTGAGCATCGTTGATTATAGGCATATCAGGATCCTGTATGCCAATTCCCCAGCGTTGCCGTGTTTTGTCAAGAGGCTTTCCAATGGTGCGGATATTGCCGCCCGGACTTATAATGCCTGAAAGAAAGCCTGCTTCTTTTAATTCCCTGGCAACCAATTCAGTGGCAAAACCCTTGGCTACAGCTCCTACATCCAGACTCATCCCTTTGTCCGGCAGGTAAACTGTATGGTCCTCCTCATCTACTATCACTCTGTCCAAATCTACAAGCATGGAGGCAGCCCCAAGTTCCTTCAAAGAAGGAATATCGGTATTGACAGGATCGTATGATGCATCATCAAAATACCTTTTCCATATCTCAAGTACAGGCCCCATGGCTATATTGGTTTTTCTGCCGGTTTCAGCATACCATTCCCTGGAAAAAAGGATGAGATCTATTATTGCCTTTTCTACTTTTACAGGCTGAATTCCTGCATTGTCGTTTATTGTTTTAATATTGTTTATTCCTTCATAGTTATTATACTTGTCGAATAATTTATGCAGTTCGCGGAAGCGGGACTGCACCATGTCAAAATAGCGATCAAACTCCTCTTTATTTCTTGTATAACCTATAAATGTAGTATAGGTATCGAAAGTATCAAAAAAGCTTCCACTGAATCTCTCATACTTTCTCTGTCTGCATCCTGTGGGCACTACAGCTAATAGAACTAAAACCAATAGCATAACCTGTATCTTTTTCATTTTATCACCTGTATTCAGAATAGCAAATCTGATAATATTTGTAAACTTGGCGGTCAGGATTTAAACCGGCTTCACATCTTGTTTAATTTAAGCGTTTTGGGCTGTACCAATAATAAAGACTCCCCGTTTTAAGGGGAGTCAGTAAAGTGCTGAATTATAAAGCAGTTGACCTTCTATTTTGCTTTATCGTATGCTTCTGAAACTGAAGCTATATAATCCTGAACGCTGATGGTTACAAGGGAAGTCAGCTCGGGAACATCAGGTGCAGAGTTTTCATTGGTTTTCAAGTTCCTGATTTCCTCAATGGTTTTACCTGCCATCCATTTTTCCAGTTCAGCAATCTGTTCATACCATTCTCCGACTTCGGACCTTGCTTTCATGCCATAGTCATCACCCAGCTCTACCTTGGTTTTCAGCTCTGCAGCGGGATCAGATGACAATTTTCCATCTGTGTCAAAGTTTACGCGTACCTGAGCCGTATCGATTATGACACCTGCAGTTTTACCATCTGCAGTAAAGGCAGCAGCTGCCATTACTGTATCAACCTGAGCAACAGGACCGTTTTCGCCGTCTATGCCTTTGGATTTGGCTACAGAGATAACATGTCCCAAACCAACCTTTTCAGCACCGTTTACTTCTCTGGCATTTTCAAAGGCTTCAGCAACAGCGGCAATATAATCCTGTACACTTATGGTAACAAGAGAAGTGAGTTCAGGATCATCCGGAGCATTTTTGTCATTGGTTTTCAGGCTCCTTATTTCGTCTATTGTTTTGCCTGTCATCCATTTTTCCAGCGCTGCAATCTGCTCATACCATTCTCCTACTTCAGATCTGGCTTTCATTCCATAGTCGTCGCCCAACTCTGCCTTGGTTTTCAGCTCTACAGCAGGATCGGTTGTCATATTGCCGTCCTTGTCAAAGTTAACCCGGGCTTGTGCAGTATCAATTGTGACAGAAACCACCTTGCCTTCTGCATCAATGCCGACAGCAGCCATAACAGTGTCAGCCTGCCCGACAGGGCCATTTTCGTCGTCTGCATTCTTTGAGCTGGCTATGGATATGTTCTGACCCAGACCAAGCTTTACTATGCCGCCTGAATTGTTGCTGCCGGTGCTCTGGTCCGGCGTTGGCGTTGGTGTGGAATTGTTGGAACCTGTGCAGCTTACTGACATAATCAATATCAGGGCAAGCACAAGTACTACTGAAAGCAGTTTTTTCATACTTCTTTCCCTCCAAAATAAATATATGTAGATTAAAAACAAAAGTATTATACCATATCGTTTTGTACTAGACAATCATATGTTAAAAAGATTTATCAAATATACATATTTAAACTTGTATATATGAATTGCAGTTTTTGAAAAAGCTTGTTTTAGGCAGCAGGGCTGATCAGAAAAGGCTTAACTTTGATTTTTTTCTGTCAATAAGAATAAGGTTTGTGATATTTGTTTGACAAGATTATTCCATTATCATCTAAAGCCCTTAACAATCTATGCTCATATTCTTCCCAATTGTTAATTTCCTGAACACATTTACCAAATATAATTATTTCCAGGCTTCTTCTGATCTCATGGATTAGCTCTGAATTACTGTCAGAAGGATGTCTCTTCAAATAATCCAAGGTTGTCAGCAGGCTGTCAGCTGCCTGTTCCCTGCTGAATGGTTTATTTCGAAAACAGCTGTTAATTTTCTCATTTGCCATATGGCCTTCTGACTTTTCATCCAGTCCGAAGAGAGCCAGGGTTTTGGCATATCCAACAATGCATCTGTTTCCCTGACACCTGCCGCAATTCTCTGTACCCAGACATATGCTGTCAAAATCCTGCTGCATGCGGTGATAGTATTGATGCAGTTCCCGTGATCTGCGAATCCACTCTGATTCATAGCCCTGCTTGTATGCTCGGAGCATGGGTCTGATTAACAATACAGCGAGAACTGTATATACAAGGGCAAACAGAATAATGCCGGGTACAGTCAGATATTTTTGAGGCAGATGCCGGGCCAGCCTGGATACCCCAAAAAAGAAAAAAACAATTGAAGATAAAAGACGTACTATTGTTTCAGGCACTTTATCGCCGAGTTTTCTTCCTATTATAATCCCCATGCCGCCGGAAGCTAACATGCCCATTACAGTACCTCCCAGGATCATCAGTGGAAAAGCTGCCTGTGAAGTAAGGGTAATTGCCGTCAGCTGAGTCTTGTCCCCAAATTCACCAATAAAATAAACAAAGGCAATGGTGAGCAAAGAACCCAGGGGTATCTTATGCTCTTTCCCGTTTTCCTCAGTTTCCTCAGGCCTGAGAGTCAATAAAGAAAATGCAATAAAAATAAAGCCTGCTGCGATTTGCACTGCGTTCAAGGGTATGAAAGCAGAAAGAAGACTGCCCAACAGGACAGCCAGGCCATTATTCAGAAAAGCACCAATCAGGATCCCAAGCAGAACTTTTTTTACAGGATACCTTATTGCCAAAGTCATGGCCAGAATTTGACTCTTGTCCCCAAATTCAGCTATAAAAACCAGCAAAAAAGCTTCCAAAAACTCTTTAATCATTTTTCCTCCATAAGACGATGCAGGGAAGGTTTTATTAACTAAGAAATACAAAAATACTATAACCTATATTAAAGATCCTAAAAGATTATTTGTCAACTCAAATTTTGTGGCATTTTTTAATAATGATGATATAATATGAAAAAAACAGGAGGTTTTCCAAATGTTATCAGACTGGATTTCAGCAAGAATGGCCTCATCCTCCTGGATACGTGCCATGTTTGAAGAAGGGGAGAAACGACGAAAACTATACGGTGCTGACAGGGTTTTTGATTTTTCTCTGGGCAATCCGGATACAGAACCGCCTGCCGGGGTTATCTCTGCGCTAAAGGATTTGATAAACTCACATGAGCCAAATCTGCATAAATATATGAACAATGCCGGTTACCCCGATGTCCGCGGGAAGATTGCTGCACATATTCATCAGGAAACAGATATTGCCATTACTGAAAAACATATCATCATGACCTGTGGTGCAGCCGGCGGACTGAATGTCATACTAAAAACCATTCTGAACCCTGATGATGAAGTAATTCTTTTCTCTCCTTATTTTCCCGAGTATTTATCATACATTGAAAATTATGGAGGAAAAACTGTTGTCTCCCCGTGCAGCCGTGATACATTTGAACCCCTTCCGGAAGACTTGGAGAAGCGTATTACTCATTCAACCAAAGCCATTCTGTTGAATTCTCCCAATAATCCTACCGGCGTGGTTTATAGTGAGAAAACCCTGAGAGAAGTAGCAGAAGTGATTCACAGGAAAGAAAAGGAATATAATATAAATATTCTTGTTATATCTGATGAACCATATACCCAATTGGTTTACGATGGTGTTACCGTTCCCTCTGTATTTAACACATTTAAAAACTCGGTAATCGTTACGTCATTCAGCAAATCCCTGGCTTTACCGGGTGAACGGATTGGTTATATCGCAATACATCCGGATGCAGAAGATTCAGATTTGCTAGTTGACGGCATGATCTTATCCAACAGGATTCTTGGGTTTGTTAATGCTCCCAGTCTCTTTCAGAAGGTGATTGCTGAATGTCTGGAGGAAAAAATAAATACGGAGCTGTATCGGGAGCGAAGAGATTTCCTCTATAATCATCTGATTGACCTGGGATTTACCTGTATTAAGCCCAAAGGTGCCTTCTACCTGTTTCCAAAGGCTCCGATAGAAGATGATATTAAATTTGTAAACAGGGCACTTAAATATAATATTTTGCTCGTTCCAGGAACAGGATTTGGCTGCCCAGGTCATATCAGAATTTCTTACAGTGTGGACATGTCTGTCATCAGGAGATCAATTCCTGCCTTCAGGGCACTGGCAAAGGAATTTTACTGACAGTCGAACAGAGATACGGGAATATGGCTGTTCTCAGTCCTTAAAGTTTTGGAGTTTGTGCAGGATGGTAAACCCATTCTCCTCCATGCTTTTTTCAATTTCGGTGGTGTTGTATGAACTGATGCCAACCACAACGGCGCTCTTGCCGGTTGCCCCCCGGTATACGGCGACCCTTGTAATATTGGCACCGTGTCTGCCTATGATACTGGTAAGGTTAGACATGATACCCGGTTCATCCACCGCTTCAATGGTCAGACGGGTACCGGGTTCCCGGAAACCGAGTAATTCGATAAAGGAGTCAAAAATATCGCTTTCGGTAATAATGCCGACCATCCTGGATTTTTTGTCAACGACGGGAAGAAAGCTGACCTTGTTGTCTCTCATGAGTATAGCTGCTTCCTCCAAAAGAGCATCAGGAGAAATGGTAATCAAATCTTTGGTCATAATCTGTTTAATCCTGGTTCTGGAAAGCAGGTAGGTAATCTCCCCCATACTGAGGGAAGTAGCCTTGGAGGGCGAATAACGATCGATATCCTCTTTTGAAACAACTCCAACCAGCTTGCCCTTATGCATCACAGGAAGACGCTTGACACCATGCTGCATCATGAGCTCCTGGGCTTCCGGTATTGTTTGATCCGGTGAGACGGTAAAGGGATTGGTGGTCATTTTCGTTTTGACAAACATAGACACTAACCTCCTAGATACGCTTTTCGTATGTCTTCACTTTGCATAAGTTCAGAGCCTGTTCCTGACAGGACAATGGAACCGGTTTCCAGAACATAGGCCCGATGTGCAATCTGCAGTGCCATGCTGGCGTTTTGCTCCACCAGCAATATCGTTGTACCTGTTTCATTTATATCTTTTATTATACTAAATATTTCCTGAACCAGCAAGGGCGCCAGTCCCATGGAAGGCTCATCCAGAAAGAGGATTTTCGGCCTGCTCATAAGTGCCCGTCCAATGGCCAGCATCTGCTGTTCGCCCCCGGACAGCGTTCCGGCTGATTGTTTTTTTCTGTCGTACAGAATCGGGAACCGATCATATACCATTTTCAGATCCTTGTTTATTTCAGCCCTGTCTCTGCGAAGATAAGCTCCCAGTTCCAGATTTTCCAGTACGGTCATGGCCGGAAAGACACGGCGTCCTTCCGGTACATGGGAAATCCCCATTTTTACCCGTTCCTGGGCGGAAGTTTGTGTAATGTCTTTCCCATTCAATAAAATATTTCCATCTGTGGGCTTTTTTAATCCGGATGCAGTTCGAAGAGTAGTAGTCTTACCCGCTCCATTTGCACCCAGAAGCGTAACAATTTCTCCTTCATTTACTGTCAGGGAAACATCCTTCAATGCATGAATGACCCCGAAATGCACATTTATATTATTTATTTCAAGCATCGGTCACATCCTCCCCTAAATAAGCCTCAATTACCCGTTTATTTGCTCTTATCTCTTCCGGTGTTCCCTCTGCTATAAGCATTCCGTGATCCAATACATAGATTCGCTCGCATATTCTCATAACGAGCGACATATCATGTTCAATTAACAGTATGGTCAATCTAAACCGTTCGCGTATCCATTGGATCAACTTAGTCAGTTGGGTTGTTTCTGCAGGATTCATGCCTGCTGCCGGCTCATCCAGCAGGAGCAGGTCCGGTTTGGTAGCCAGAGCTCTGGCAATTTCCAGATGCCGTTGTTCGCCATAAGGCAGGTTTTTTGCCAGCTCACCCGCTTTGTCGCCCAGATCCATAAGTTCAAGGAGCTCCATGCTCTCTTCTTTAAGACGTCCTTCTTCACGCCTGTAGGAAGGAAGATGCAGGAAACCTGACAAGAGACCGTATTTCACATTATGATGCATGGCAATTCTAACATTGTCCATCACCGTAAGATCCCTGAATAAACGAATATTCTGGAAGGTCCTGCCTATGCCGGATTTACATATTACATGCGGATTCTTCCCTTGTACAGCTATTGTTTTCCCCCCTGTATTAAGGAGGATTTCTCCACTGGAGGGCACATACAGGCCGGATAAGAGATTGAATACTGTTGTTTTTCCGGCTCCGTTAGGGCCGATCAGTCCAACCAGTTCACCTTCCCGCAACTCCATGGTCACATTGGAAACTGCGGTGAGACCACCAAAGGACTTTGTTAACTTGTTGATATTAAGAATTGCCATTTTACTCCCCTCCCTTTCTGGAAGGTAACAGATTTCTTCCCAGCCCGGTCAGCATCTTCAGAGAGAGTTCTTTGGAACCCATCAGTCCCTGAGGACGGAAAATCATTATAATGATCAGCATAAGTGAATATAAAACCATGCGCAGATCGGGAAAATCCTGCAGGAAGGTGGATATCAGAGCCAGCAGAATAGCAGCAAGGACAGAGCCCGAGAGACTGCCCATACCACCAAGAACTACAATGACAAGGATATCAATAGACTTCAAAAAACCGAAGGTGCTTGGCTTAAGAAAGTAAAAATATCCTGCATACAGAGCGCCGGCAATTCCAGCACAAAATGCGCCGATTGTAAATGCTGTTACCTTGTACCTGGTTGCATTGATTCCCATGGCTTCTGCAGCTATCTCATCCTCCCTGACAGAGATACAGGCTCTGCCATGAGATGACCTTAAAAAATTTGATATCAGCAGTATGGTTCCCGCCATAAAGACAAAGAGATAAAACCAATTGGTGAATCTGGGGATTCCGCTGAGACCTGCAGCTCCATTTGTTATTTCCAGGTTAAGGAATATTATTCTTATAATTTCTGACATGCCCAGGGTGGCTATGGCCAGGTAGTCACCTCTCAGACGCAAGGTAGGCAGTCCCACAAGAAAACCGACCAAAGCAGCCAGAACAGCCCCGGACAACAATCCAGCCAGAAAGCCGCCTGTGGAAGGAACTCGTAATAGAATGATGGCGCATGTATAGGCACCAATAGACATAAATCCGGCATGCCCCAATGAAAACTGTCCTGTAAAACCTGTTATCAGGTTCAAACTGACTGCCAGTATAATATTTATGCAGATGGTAGCGATGGTAGCCTGCAGGTAATCGTTAATAACATTTATCTGCACTAAGAATTGTACAATCACGAAGGTGAACAGCAATAAAAACCATTTTCTCAGGGATAATAATTCCTTCAGCCCTTTTACCACATCTACACCTTCTCTCTTATATTTTTGCCCAGGATACCGGCAGGCTTCACTATGAGAATCAAAATCAGAATAGCAAATACCACTGCCTCTCGATACATGGAACTGCCGTAACCTGAAACAAAAACTTCCACTATCCCAATCAGATATCCGCCGATCATTGCTCCTGGGATTATACCTATTCCGCCCAGAACTGCAGCAACGAAAGCCTTCAAACCAGGCATAACACCCATCAACGGGTTTATGGAGTTATAGTAAACTCCGACCAGAATCCCTGCTGCACCTGCCAGGGCAGAGCCAAGGGCAAAAGTAAAGGAGATGGTGGTATTCACGTTGATGCCCATCAGTTGCGCAGCATCTTTGTCCAGGGATACCGCACGCATGGCCTTTCCAATCCTTGTCTTCCTGACTATGATCTGCAGGATTGTCATTAAAACAATTGTGGTAGCAACTATCATTATCTGCTGCATGCTGACAACCATGCTGCCAAATTGAAAGCGTTTGGCCAGCAGTCCGGTAATTTCGGGATAAGTACGAACACCTGCTCCGACAAAGAACATGGTCCCGTATTCAATAAAGAGCGAAACGCCAATGGCAGTTATCAGAACAGCTATTCGGGTAGCGTTCCGCAATGGCTTGTATGCAATTTTCTCAACTGCCATTCCTATCAGAGTGCAAATCAGCATGGCAGCAATCAATGATGGCAGGAAACCAAGCTTCAGTGTTGTCATGCAGAAGTAACCGATATAGGCACCCAGCATATATATGTCCCCATGAGCAAAATTTATAAGCTTTATTATTCCATAAACCATCGTATATCCCAGAGCTATTAAAGCGTAAATGCTGCCCAGCGAAATGCCGTTAATAATCTGTTGGATAAGCTGTTCCATGTCTCCTCTCCTTCTTTAAACCTGCCGCCTTAAGAAATACATATAAGTGAGGACATGGATCCTCACTTATACATATTATCAGACAACTATTCACAAAACAATAGAGTTAAATAGCATTAATAAATGGTTTTAATCCATGCTGAGTCTTTCACTGGAATGCTGTACCCCGTCCTTCAATTCAATAACAACCAGCGCCTTAACAGCATTATGGTTTTCATCAACGCTGAAATTACCGGTTACGCCATTAAATTCGGTTGTGGCAGCCAGAGCTTCCTTAACGGACTCACCATCCAGCTTTTCTGCTCTTCTTATGCCGTCCACTATGAATCTGGCCAAATCATAGCCCAGTGCATTAAAAGCATCAGGCTGTCTGTCATACTTTTTCTCGAAGGCTTTTATAAAGTCCTGAACTACGGGATCCTGATCCAATGATGAGTAATGATTGGAAAAGTAGATTTCATTCAAAGCACTTGCTCCGGCCAGTTTTATCAGATCCGGTGAGTCAAATCCGTCAGCGCCGAGGATGGGAACGTCTATACCCTGCTCCCTTGCCTGCTTGATAATAAGACCTACTTCCTCGTAATACCCGGGAATAAACATAACATCAAAGTCTTCGCCCTTAATCTTAGTGATAATGGAATTAAAGTCAGTATCGCCCTCAACATAAGCCTCCTGGGCAACTACAACGCCGCCGCCTGCTTCAAATGTGCTTACAAAGTTTGCTGCAAGGCCCTTGCCATAATCACTGGAACTGTCCAGGATTACTACTGCCCTGGTTTTATTAAGGTTGTTGAGTGCATAATTGGCCATGCCTGTACCCTGATAGGAATCACTGAAACAGATTCTGAAAGCATATTCCTTAACACCGTTTGCATCCACAGTAACATCATCTGCTGTTGCAGAACCGGATGCCACAGGAATCTTATGCTGCTGGGCTACAGGTATGGTGGCTTTGAAAGCTCCTGAGGTAGCCGGCCCCATAACCGCCAGAACCTTGTCATTAGTCATGAGCTTGGTGGTTAAGGTAGTAGCTTCTGCCTCCTGAGACTTATTGTCGTACTTTACCAGTTCAATCTGTTTGCCGTTGATGCCGCCGGCTGCATTGATTTCTTCAATTGCCAGCTCGATGCCGTGGACCGAGCTTTGTCCGTAGGTTGCCACATCACCGCTCAATTCATAGTTTACGCCAATCTTGATTGTATCAGAATTGCCGGCAGATGGTGTGCAGCCTGCAAAAACGGCTATGCTGACAATTACTGCAGTTAACAACAAGGCTATTTTTTTCATGTTACTCTCCTCCTAATTTAAAATATTATTAATAATTTACTATAGGTATAATTCATCTGTCAATAGCAAAAGGTGATAAATATATATTGCTTATGCATATTTAATCATTATTGTGGAACTATACAAGCATATATATTTACGATAATTTATAATTTTAAAAAAACTAGAATATATATACACTAATGCACAGCAATAGAAACAAAAATTACCATCTTCTCCATTAACTTTCCAGCCTGCTCAGAAAGGCTTTGGTACGTTCATGTTTCGGATTGCCCAGCACCTGATCAGGTGTTCCCTCTTCGACAATAACACCGTCACTCATGAAAATAACGCGATCGGCTACGTCCTTTGCAAAGGTCATCTCATGGGTAACAACAACCATGGTCATCTTTTCTGCAGCCAAATCTCTGATGACTTTCAGAATTTCTCCGGTCAGTTCCGGATCCAAGGCAGAGGTGGGTTCATCAAAAAACAGAATCTTTGGATTAAGTGCCAATGCTCTGGCTATGGAGACCCGTTGCTGCTGGCCGCCCGACAATTGGTATGGGTAGGCGTTTTCCTTGTCGGCCAAACCCATTTTGCTAAGAAGCCCCCGCCCTTCCGTTAATGCTTCTTCCCTGCTCTTTTTTTGAACGACAACAGGAGCATCTATAATATTTCTTATTACTGAAAAATGAGGAAACAAATTGAAATTCTGAAACACCAATCCAAAATATCCCTTTATCTCCCTAAGCGTCTCGGGGGGAGCATACACGGCTCTGCCGGAACGATCAGTGGTAACAGCCTTCCTTCCCATATATGTTAGTTCACCTGAATCCATGGTATCAAGGAAGGTAAGGCAGCGAAGAAGCGTTGATTTACCGGAACCGGACGGACCGATTACTGCAACTACTTCTCCCTGGTAAATTTCCAGTGAAATGTCCCTGATCACTTCCAGACTTCCGAAGCCCTTTTTCATGTTTTTCAGTTCCAGTAATTTCATGGCAGCCTCCTACCTGTAGTATGCCAGCTTGTTTTCCAGCCATTCCATCACGAAGGCGACAAGATAATTAAAAATATAATAGAAAACTCCTGCAGCAAAGAATGGGACAACCGATTGCTCTTTTGAAGCCAGTGCCTTGGCTGCTATGAACATCTCAGATACCGAAATTACCTGAGCCAGGGAAGTATCTTTCACCAAAGTAATGGTCTCATTTGTAACAGAGGGCAGTATGCGTTTGATCACCTGGGGCAGGATAATTCGAAAAAAGGTTTGGGTTCTGCTATACCCCAATACTTTGGCAGCTTCGTACTGCCCCAGTGATATGGATTCTATACCGCCTCTGTAAATTTCAGAAAAGTACGCAGCATAGTTTATCACAAATCCAACAATAACGGCAATAAACCGGTATCCCCTCGGCAGACTGATTCCCAGCAGATAATAAGGCCCGTAATAGACTACCATAAGCTGCAGCATAAGCGGAGTGCCCCTCATTATGGAAATATACAATTTTATTGGAAGACTGAGAAGTAAGCATTTAGACATGCGTCCAAATGCTACCAGTAAACCCAGAGGCAGGGAAAACAGCAAGGTCAGTACAAAAATTTCAATTGACACCAGCATTCCTTCTGCCAGCTTCATCAGAATCATCGATAAATCCAAATTATGGCCACTCCGTTTCCTGTGATTATCTGCTGCTGTTTATTTTAGAATAGGCTAGTTCTTTCCTATAATAGTAACATCCCTGCCAAACCATTTTTCTGAAATCTCTTTCAGAACACCTTCTTCTGCCATGTCTTCCAATGCCTTCTGCACCTTGTCCCTCAATGCCTCATTTCCCAGAAGAAAACCCACGCCGAATTTTTCTTCCTGGAGTGTTTCCTCCAGAATGGCAAATTTTCCTTCTGCCTTTTGCATGCGGTATTCGGCAACAACCCTGTCAATGGCAACAGCATCTACACCCTCGGATTCCAGATCCATCAGAGCCTGATTATAATCTGATGCCTTGACAATTTCACCAAAGGAGTTAAGCAGATCCGGATTGTCTTCCAGAGCTGCTTCTGCACTGGAATCCACCTGAACCGCAACAGATTTCCCTGCCAGATCCTCCAATGTTCTGATATCAGAGTCGGCACGAACCATGAAAACCTGTGTATTGGCCATATAAGGTTCGGTCCATGTATATCCGTCTTCTCTGCCATTCATGGTAAAGCCATTCCAAATGCAGTCGATATTTTTGCTGGACAATTCATTATCTTTTGAATCCCATGCTATGGGCTGAAGTACAAGTTCCAAATCCAAACGCTTTGCTGTTTCCGCAGCCAGCTCCAGATCAAAACCCGTAAACTCACCATCATCGCCTATAAAGCCCATTGGCGGAAAGCTTTGATCGAATCCTACTGTAAATTTGCCCTCTGCAACAGTCAGGGACTGCTTTGAACTTGAAGCAGCGCATCCTCCCAACAGGAATAGTGCAACAGCTATTGCCAAAATTAATGTCAGTCTTTTTTTCATTATAACCCCTCACTTATCTCTATTTATTGTCTTCACTTTATCTGTTTGTTATATTATCACATTAGCATGCTAAAGTAAATACTGAAAAAATATTCTTTTACAGTTTACCAATTTTACTATATAGGAATGTATAGTATGAAATATTAGCTTATTGTTAAGCAAAACACTGAAAATGCCATTATTATCAAAATATTCATAAGAATTTTTCAATAAAAATAGAAAAATTTTCATCTATACTTAACATTGTTACTATATTATCAATTTAACAGCTGTTATATATCAAACCATATTTGAGAGGAGGGTAAGTTAGTGCATTCTCATCAAGTAAGTGGTATTGAAAACAATAAATACAGTGTCCTGAGCAATATTCTAGACCTTTATGAAAACAGGAAAGAAAATCTGATACAGATACTGCATGCGGTTCAAAATGCCTATGGGTGCATTCCCCTTGATCTTCAACAGACGATAGCCGTCAGATTAGGTATTCCCCTGTCAAAAGTATCCGGTGTTATATCCTTCTATTCCTTTTTTTCAACAAAACCAAGAGGACAGCACACAATACGAATCTGTATGGGTACAGCCTGTTATGTTCGGGGAGGAAAAAAGCTGCTAGAGCACCTTATGAACACCCTGGATGTAGAGCCGGGGGATACAACAGCAGATGGCAAATTCACACTGGAGGTGGCAAGGTGCATCGGTTCCTGCGGACTTGCACCTGCCATCATGATTGATGATGTTGTTTACAAGCAAATGACGCCCGTAAAGGTAAATGAGCTATTGTCCAACTTTTAGGAAAGGAAGGTGACAATATGACAGCACCCGTTACCAGTATTGCTCAACTGCTGCAAATTAAGGATAATTACAACAAGCATATCTCCGGTTACAAGTATCAGGTACTAATATGCTCAGGTGCCGGCTGTATATCATCTGCCTGTGAATTGGTAAGGGATGCAGCAGCAGAGCAGATTAGACTGCTTTCACTGGAGAAGGAAGTCAAAGTTTATGAAACCGGATGTATGGGTATCTGCGCTGCAGGACCGGTTATGTTGATTCTTCCTGACCGTACGTTTTACACAAATCTTACGCCTGAAAAAACCAGACAAATAATAAAATCCCATTTGAATGAACAAGTAATATTGACAGAATATACGTTTTATGATCATACACTGCAGAAACATATACCTAAAATTGATGATATAAGTTTTTTCCGGGATCAGGTTCGCATTGCGCTCCGAAACTGCGGAATTATTGAACATAGCAGCATAGATGCTTATATAGCATCAAATGGCTATTTTGCAGCGGCCAGGGTTCTGACGCAAATGACAGCGGATGATGTAATCCGTGAAATTAAAACATCCGGGCTGCGGGGACGAGGCGGAGCCGGGTTCCCGACAGGGCTGAAATGGGATTTTGGACGTAAGGCTATTGGAACAGAAAAGTATATTGTGTGTAATGCTGATGAAGGAGATCCGGGTGCTTTTATGGATCGGAGCATCATTGAAGGTGATCCGCATACCCTGATCGAAGGTATGATTATTGGCGGATATGCTATAGGCGCATCAAAAGGATATGTATATGTACGCGCTGAATACCCGCTTGCTGTTGAGCGGTTGTCTGATGCCATCAGTCAGGCCAGAAAATATGGTTTGCTTGGCTCCAATCTATTTGAAAGCGGTTTTGATTTTGACCTGGAGATCAGGATAGGAGCAGGAGCTTTTGTCTGTGGTGAGGAAACCTCATTGATATCATCCATCGAAGGAGAACGGGGTGAGCCAAGACAAAAGCCTCCTTATCCCAGTGAAAAAGGGCTCTATGATAAGCCGACAATTATAAACAATGTGGAAACTCTGGCTAGCATACCCAAAATTATTGAAATGGGAGGTAAATGGTATACCCAGTATGGAACAGAAAAAGCACCTGGCACTAAGGTGTTTGCACTGGCGGGAAATATAGAAAATACCGGTATCATAGAGGTGCCTATTGGTATGCCACTGGGTGAGATCATCTTCAGACTGGGTGGAGGGATCCCTGATAAAAAGCAGTTCAAAGCAGCCCAGATAGGAGGCCCTTCCGGAGGCTGCATTACTCAGGATAATCTAAATACACCTACTGACTATGAATCACTAGCCGAACTGGGTGCCATTATAGGATCCGGCGGCCTTATTTCTATGAATGAAGACACGTGCATGGTGGATACAGCCCGTTATTTTATGGAATTCATTCGGGACGAGAGTTGTGGCAAATGCACAGCCTGCCGGGTTGGTACAAAAAGAATGCTGGAAATTTTGGAACGCATCACTGCCGGAAATGGACAGAATGGTGATATTGAGCTTCTGGAAGAACTGGGAAATGTCATAAAGGATACAGCCATATGCGGTCTTGGCCAGACTGCACCTAATCCGGTCTTAAGCACAATTAATAACTTCAGAGCAGAATATGAAGAACATATTAAAAACAAGTATTGTCGTGCCGGTATATGCAGCGACCTTTTTATCTCCCCCTGTGAAAACTCCTGCCCGGCCAATGTGAACATACCCGGTTACTTGTCATTAATTGCAGCAGGACGATTTATCGACGCATACAACCTCATCCGTCAGGAAAATCCCTTTCCCTCCGTATGCGGGCGAATTTGCACTCATCCCTGCGAAAGCAGATGCAGAAGGGGTACAGTTGACGAGCCGGTGGCTATTTGCTATCTGAAACGTTTTGCAGCAGATTATGCAATGAAAAATGAAGGTGTCTATGTCCATGATATTGTATATACCAAGAATGGCCAGAAGATTGCCGTTATCGGAGCCGGTGCCTCCGGATTGACCTGTGCTTATTATCTGGCTCGTACAGGTTATGAGGTTGATGTGTATGAAAAGGAATCCATAGCAGGCGGAGTCCTCGCTTTTGGCATACCGGAATATCGTCTGCCCGGTGACATACTGAAACACGAAATAGACCTAATTTGTCGTTCGGGTGTCAACATACTGTATAACACGGAAGTAGGACGGGATATTGGCTTTAAAGAACTGCGTGCAATGTATGATGCCATCTATATTGCCACCGGCACTCAGATTCCTCAAAAGATTAATATACCTGGTGAAAATTTGAAGGGAGTTCTTCCAGGCATCAGTTTCCTGAAGGATGTCAAGCTAAACAGAAACACTGATTTAAATGATAAGATTGTTGCAGTCATAGGAGGCGGCAACACTGCAATTGATTCTGCCCGTACAGCCGTACGGCTTGGTGCCAGGAAGGTGATGATTCTGTATCGCAGAACCCGCCAGTTTATGCCTGCATATGATACGGAAATCGAAGAAGCAATTCATGAAGGCATCGAGCTTCATGAACTGGTTTCACCTGTGCAGTTTATATCCGACAAACGCGGGAATGTAGCCAGAATCGAGTGCGTGCGAAGGCGAATTAGTGATTTTGACAGCAAGGGGCGGAGAAATACCAGCCGGATTGAAGGCTCAAACTTTTTTATAGAAGTGGATGCGGTGATAACAGCAGTAAGCCAATATGCTGATCTGCCCTTTGTAAAAAAAGAAGAAATCGGCGTTACACCCTGGGGCACATTTATCATCGATCAGGAAACACAAATGACAACCATGCCCGGTGTCTTTGCCGGCGGGGATGTTGCCAGAGGACCGGATGAAGTAATCCGGGCCATAGCCGACGGTAAAAATGCAGCCCGTTCCATTGATCTTTATCTTAACGGAAGCGGCATACTGAACAAGGGAGAGAAAATTGAAATACCTGAAGTTATAGATGAAGATGATCTTGTATCCCACCCAAGATTTCCGGTAGATTTGCTTCCGCTTGAACAAAGGGGAAACACCTTCGATGAAGTTGTTCTTGGTTACCATAAACTGAATGCCATAGCAGAAGCCATGCGCTGCCTGCATTGTGACAGGAGGTAGATATAAGTGCTGCAATTAACAATTAACGATCAAAAGGTTTCTGCCCCAAAGGGGAGCACCATTATGGAAGCAGCCAGGCTGAACCATATACAAATCCCTAGTCTCTGTCATAAGGAAAATGTTCATTCTGCCGGTGCCTGCCGTATATGCGTAGTGGAGGTCAAAGGTTATAAAAACCTGCAGGCATCTTGTATTACCAAGGCTGCTGATGGTATGGTAATTTACACAAACAGCCCCCGGGTTCAGAGAGCCCGAAAAGTGCTGTATGAGCTGCTGTTGTCTGACCATAATCAGGACTGCCTGAACTGCAGCCGCAGTACGGACTGCGAACTGCAATCCCTTGGCAAACAACTGAATGTGGAAGAATCCCGTTTTATCGGTGAAAACTCATCAACGAATCTGGATGTCTCTGTTTCTTTGACCCGGGATCTTTCAAAGTGTATTTTATGCCGGCGATGTGTTGCTGTATGCAATGAAATCCAGGGAACAGGCATCCTGAATCCACAGAATCGCGGTTTTGATACTGTTATTGGTCCTGGAATGGACCTGTCCCTTGGTTCCGTTAGCTGTGCCTTTTGCGGACAATGTTCCGTTGTATGTCCTGTCGATGCCATTAAGGAAACATCATCACTACAAAACGTTTGGCAGGCAATAAACGATCCAGATAAACGAGTGGTTGTACAGGTAGCACCGGCCATTCGAGTAGCCATTGGTGAAGAATTCGGGCTGCCGGCAGGTACCCGGTGCACAGGAAAACTGGCCAGCGCTTTGTCAATGCTTGGTTTTGATGACATTTTCGATACCAATTGGGCAGCCGACCTTACGATTTTGGAGGAGGGCACTGAGTTTCTGAACCGGCTGAACAGAGCGTTTTCAGGTGAAGCGACTGTTTTGCCTATGATAACAAGCTGCAGTCCCGGATGGATCAAATACATTGAGCATACTTGGCCGGATTACCTTCCCCATCTCTCTACCTGCAAGTCTCCCCATATGATGATGGGAGCTGTGGTAAAATCCTATTATGCAGAAAAACTGAATATTGATCCTGAAAGTCTCTTTGTTGTTTCCATTATGCCCTGCACTGCCAAGAAATTTGAAATAGTACGTCCTGATTTAAGAAATAACGATTTGCCCAACGTAGATGCCGTACTTACCTGCCGTGAGCTGGCAGCCATGATAAGACAGGCAGGAATTGATTTTGTCAGCCTTCCTGACAGGGAATTTGACAAACCCCTTGGCATTTCATCAGGCGCAGCGGATATCTTCGGCTTAACAGGCGGTGTCATGGAGGCTGCATTACGCACTGTGTATGAAATTGTAACCGGCCGGGAACTTCCCTTTGATAATCTTCATGTTTCACCCATTATGGGCCTGAATGATGTGAAAGAAGCAGTTGTCAGAATAGAAAGTCCTGTAGATGCATTCAAACATCTTGACGGTGTTGACATAAGAGTTGCTGTCACCAGCGGGTTAAAAAACGCAGGATATCTGATGCGTCAAATTGCCGAAGGCAAGTCTCCCTATCATTTTATAGAAGTAATGGGTTGTCCGGGCGGATGTATTACCGGAGGCGGACAGCCGAGAAATCAGGATCCTCTGGTTCGGGAAAAACGAATGAAAAATCTATACAGCGAGGATGAAAGCAAGGTAATACGAAAGTCTCATGAAAATCCTTACATCCGGGCTTTTTACAGTGATTACCTGGGAGAGCCCAACAGCTATAAGGCTAAGGAATTGCTTCATACCCATTATGTCAGAAGGGGAATTTTCAATGAATACAGCAAGGAAACTTTTATTCAGGAAGCTCCGAAACATAAAAAACAAATAATAGGAACACAAGATAGTATTATTTCTAAAAAGCCTCACACAAGATCAGAAACAGGTACACCGCTAATTCGGGAGGAACCGGAGTCCCTGAAAATTCTTAATCTGGAGGCAGAAAATAAGAATCTCAAAAATAAGTTGTCAGACGCCATGGAAACGATTGACATTCTCAAGATGGTAATATCCGATTATATACAGCAAAAATAGTATTGGAGGGCTTTCGCCCCTTGCCTTTACCTTTCATGCCTAAAGGGGATTTGGCTGAACTCATCAAACTTATAGCCAACTCCCCTTACTGTTGCAATATAATAGTCTCTTGGACGGAGTGCGTCCCGCAGGGTCTTGATGTGGGTGTCTATAGTACGATCAGTTCCGGTATAGTCCAGCCCCCATATTTCATTGAGCAGCATTTCCCGGGTAAAGGCCTGATTTGGATTGCTTGCCATAAGAAGCAGGAGCTCATATTCTTTTGGAGTCAAAGATATAAGCCTGTCTTCCACAAATACCCTGTGGGAGGAAGTGTCTATGTAAAGCCCGTCATATGAGAGGTTCTTAGGGAGTCTGCTCTGGCTGGCAGCATACCGGCGAAGTACAACCCTTACTCTTGCCAGCAGTTCTTTTGGATAATAGGGTTTGCGGATATAATCTTCAGCACCCAGATCAAAAGCTTTCAAAATGTTTTCTTCATCATCCAGGGCTGACAGTATAATAAAAGGGGTAGCTGATATTTTTCGCAGCTGACGCACTACACTCCTTCCATCCAGTTCCGGCAGCTGAAAATCCAGAATGACCAGACAGTATTCATATCGCCTGAAGTATTTTATTGCTGTAATTCCATCTGCTATAAGATCCACATCATACCCTTCCCCGGTCAGCAGGGTCTTCAGTTCGCTGCGTATGAGTTTGTCACCGTCCGCAATCATGATTCTCATCTTACTGTTCACTCCCCACTGTATCGTAAATCTTCCATTCGTTTTATATCAGTGCTTATTTGAGCTGCCATAAACCCTGATGAAAGAATTCTCAACAGTTTCTGCATTACAGCACTGCCTTAACAAACCTTGTATAATGTCTTCATCATCCGGCACAATATTTTTACAGGCACTTTGCCTGAATGAAGATTAAAAAGGCGGCGGCATATGAAGATTTTGGAAAGTTCCTATGATAGTATTCTTAATCTCGTATTCGGTGCATTAAACCCGGTAAAAAGGTCTGTTATAAATACTCATTGTAATGTTCATAAGTTCATTAATATTCTTGCACTTACTATTCTCGCTAATGATGGGTTTGAACGGGAATACAACTTCTTCGTCAGCTATATCGAGAATATCAACAAAGGTGCGGTATGGGCGGATCAGGACTTTAAAAGCACTCACCATTTTTATCACCCATATATGAAAAAGGGGCTGTATGGACGAAAAAACGCGATGGATCTGGCAAATAAGTATTACACCAATGCAGTCACGCTTTGGGATGAAGGAGACTTTAATAAATCAGCCTTCTTTTTCGGTGCCGTTCTTCATCTCATACATGATATGACAATCCCTCAGCATGCTAATATACGTCTGCTTGACAACCATCGTCAATACGAAACCTTTGTCAAACGTACCTACCATTATGTAAAGGAGTTCCAGGCAAAAAATGGTGCCTACTTACTTGATACCGTAGAAGAATATATAAGATTCAATGCTCGAATCGCTCTTAAGATATATAAGAGATATAAAGGTATAGCAAACGATGAAGAGCGTTATTATCGGATCACCAGCTGTAATCTTCCTCTATCGCAAAGAACTACTGCCGGTGCCATGGTAATGTTTTATAATGCTGTCTTCAAGTAAGAAATCTGAAAAAATCCCGTACAGAAGATTCGGTTAATATATATGATGCATAATTTTCTGCCTTGTATGCTTGGCATACTCGAGTTTCCATAATAAGTCAAACGTTATATAAGAGCACGTTCAAGCTGCAGTAAGGCTTTTTTCAGAATCAAACGCGGGCTGGCTATATTCATTCTCTCAAAGCCGGTTCCCTCGCGCCCAAAAATGGTTCCTTTGCTTAACCAGATTCCTGCTTTTTGGATAAGAAATTCCTCCCTTTCCTCTTCCGACATGTTGAGCTGCCTGAAATCCAGCCAGAGCAGATAGGTGCCCTGCGGCTCAATAAGTTTAATTTTAGGCAGCCTGGCGGACAAGAAGCTTCTTACAAACTCAATATTGCCTTCCAGGTATTTCTTCAAGGCGTCCAGCCATTCAGCCCCATGGGCATAAGCTGCCTGGCAGGCAATCAGGCCCATTGTACCGACATGACCGGAAGCACTTCGACTAATCTCTGCCAGGTAGTCATCCCTCAGTTTTTTATTGGCAATAAAGATATTGGATACCTGCAGTCCGGCCAGGTTAAATGTTTTTGTCGGCGCGGTGCAGATAATGGACGATTCTCTGAATTCAGGTTTCAGGCTTCCAAAAACTGTGTGTTTTTTTCCATAGTAGGTGAAATCTGAATGAATTTCATCTGATATTACAAGCACTCCATACTTTACACAAATATCACCAAGCCTGATCAGTTCTTCCCTGGTCCATACCCTGCCAACCGGATTGTGTGGACTGCACAGTATGAACATTTTTACCCTTTCCTGCCTGATCTTTCTCTCAAAATCATCAAAGTCAATTTCATAACGTCCATTCTTTAGAATCAAAGGATTGGTTACAAGCTTTCTATTATTAATTAGTACATACCTGCTGAAAGGATGATAAACAGGAGGTTGAATAATTATGGCATCCCCTTCATTGGTGAATGTTCTGACGGCGGTGGCAATAGCGTAGACAACACCGGAAGTTATAATAAGCCAGGAGCTGTCGGGATTCCAGTCAAATCTGCTCCGAAACCATGAGGATACCGCTTCATAGTATTCTTCTTTTGCAGAGGAATAACCATAGATACCGTGGAGAACAGCCTTCTCCAATGCCTCAATAACGGCAGGGACAGTCCGGAAATCCATATCTGCTACCCAAAGAGGAATAACATTTTCCGGCATCCTTTCTCTGTGAAAATCATACTTTATCGATAAAGTATCTTTCCTGTCTATCGGCTCATCGAAATTGAACTTCATTGTTTGCTTCTTCCCAACCTTTGTTTTCCTTCATATTATACATAATAACAAAAAACCGCTGAACTGAACAGAGTAGTCAGCGGTTTTTTATACCTATACCTTTATACTTTTCCATTTTCCACTGTTATATCGGAGCAAGACAAGCATTGAGCGAATTGCCTGATCGATAAGCAAAGCGTACCAGGCTCCCTCCAGTCCCAGATTCAACAGGTTAACGGCCAGAATCGCAACTCCCGGCCGGATTATTAGTATTGTAATAAATGATATTAAAGCAGTTGCCCTTGTATCCCCCGCTCCTCTTAAGGCACCTGCCAGAATAAACTGAGAAGACTGAAGGGGCTGTACCAATGCCACAAGTTTAAGGATCTTTGCTCCTTGTGCTATGACTTCAGCCTCTTTTGTATATAATGAAACAATTGGCCTGCCCAGAAAGAAAAAAACCATACCCAGGACTATGGAAACAAGCATTCCCACTCTTCTTGTCCGGCTGCTGTATGCCTGTGCCATATCAGGACGGCGTTTTCCAAGGCTCTGGCCGACCAGAGAGGTGCCTGATACAGCAAATGCCTGCCCGTTCATGAAGGACATAGCCTGAATATTCATGCAAATCTGGTGAGTTGCATAGGCAACGGTTCCCAGTGTAGCCACTGTCTTCACATACATTATCATGCCAATCCGCATGAATATTTGTTCCACCATGGCGGGAATACCTATGTTGAATATGGATTTAACTGTCTGCCAATCCGGTTTCATTCCGTTCCGGAAATGAAATGACAAATACTGATTACCCCGCAGTATAACCAGCATTGCCAGCAGGAAAGCTACAGACTGACCTATTATTGTAGCAAGCGATGCTCCTGCCACTTCCATTCTGGGAAAACCGAATTTTCCATTGATAAGGAGGTAGTTGAAAACAACATTTACTGCATTTGCCAGCAGATTATAGGCCATGGCAGTTCTGGAGTTACCGACACCCCGCAGTGCCGCTGTTACAGTGCTGGTTAGGGCCAAAGGAACAAATCCTATCATCTGAATTTTTAAATATATGCTTCCCTGTTTTAGAGTTATCTCGTCAGCAGCACCCATAAAACGTACAAAAGATTCGGAGAAAACAAAACCTATCAGGGAAGCGATGGCAGATAAGGCAAAGGTCAGCATCAGGGCCTGTTTTAATACCATATTGGCTTTATCGGGAGAACCTTCCCCCTTGTATCTTGCAATCAGAGCCGTGGAGCCTACGTTCATGGACATAAACATGATCATCAGGAGAAATTTGGGCTGGGTTGTCAGACCCACTGCCGCTATTGCCCAGGAACCCAGGCCTCCTACCATCATCATATCAACCATTGATGTCAACTGAGTCAGGGTCAGTTCCAAAAATGAAGGCCAGGCAATTCTGATAATGTCACGATATAACAATCTCGGTGAAATGCCATCCGGGATATGATTGGTGACCCTTTCCATAATTCCGTAATCATTATCATTATTACCGGCTTCGACTAAATCCAAAGCCATTTGATTTGGATTACTTACTTTTTTTTCATTACTTTTTGTCAGACGCAGAATCCTGCGCAAGTCTATATCCACTAAGTGATTCACTTCCTCAAACAAGTTGCTTGCACATTCATACAATTAATATCATATCATGAAGGAAAGTATTTTGTCTAATGCAAATTTATACGTATAAATTAATAATAGTATTCTCTTTGTTTTCGTACTGTTTGACTTGCTCAGGAGTATGTTTTTCTATAGATATTGGCTCATTAAAAGTCTATTTAATTCCAGTACTATGTTTGAAAAAGGAACTTATGCCTTATGTATACAATAAAGAATATATTGAGGTGATTATATAATGGCAAAAACAATAGTTAAAGCAGGACTGACCGGTAATATGGCATTTCAAATGGATTTGGACGGACATAAATTCATAACGGATGCAAGCACCGAAATTGGCGGGGAAAATCTTGGTCCCAGGCCAAAAAAGCTGCTTTTAGCAGGACTGATTGGATGCACTGGTATTGATGTGGTATCCATCCTGAAAAAGATGAAGGTGGAATTTGAGGACATGAGTCTGGAAGTAGAAGCAGAAAGTTCTGAAGAACACCCAAAAGTGTATACCGAAATTCATCTTACCTATCGATTTAAGGGAAAGGATCTGCCTAAGGACAAACTTGAGCGGGCGGTCAGCCTGTCTCAGGAAAAATATTGCGGTGTCTCTGCTATGCTTAGACATGCTGCTCCTATAACTTATGATATTATAGCTGAAGAATAAGCCTCAGATAACATGTGTACATAAAATATAGTATAAACACTGAACAGGCAAATTTCTAAACTTCCTGTTCAGTGTTTACAACTTATCCAGAGTTTATCCGGTTTTTACTGCTTCTCTTACCTGGTGGACCAACTCCCTGACTGCATACTCTATCTGCTTGAAATCTTCCTCAGAAGCATTGCCTCTGAACTCCACAGGATCCAGGAAGTCCCAGTTCATGCGGTTTCTGTCCAGAATCTCATCAAGTTCCTTTTGAGCTCCCCCGGACCACCCATATGAACCCATCCTGAATGCCTTTCTATTCTGTACTTTCTTCTTCCCTATTTCCTCCAATATGGCAGCTACAGGTGGAAACATTTTATATTCATAGGTTGGCATAGCCAATATTATACCCGTAGAGGTCCAGGCAGAGGTCAGAACAGTTCCCCATGAACTTTCAGGCATTCTGTGCACGTGATGCCTTATTTTTTCGTCTTCCAGAATCTTTACAGCATGATTTACGGCTTTTTCAGTCATACCATACATAGAGCCCCAAATTATGGTAATTTCCTCACGGGCAGGCCCTTTCTGAAAAGAAGCAAAGTCTGTATAGTTTTGCACAATACGAGCAGGATCCTTGCGCCACACAATGCCGTGGCCCGGTGCTATCAGGCGAATGGGCAGCGTGCTGCATTTTTCTATAGCCTTTTTTACCGGACCCGAAAATGCTGACACAATATTAGCATAGTATCTTTCTGCTTCCTTTTCAAAGAATAGCAGTTGTTCTTCCGTCAGCAAATCGTCATAGTTGGCTGTATCTGCCTTTCCAAAGGTTCCGAAGGCATCACATGAAAACAGGGCTCCTGTCAGGCTGTCGAAGGTTACAATGGTGTCAGGCCAGTGTACATTGGGGATCTCATAAAATTTCAGAAGATGACCATTGCCCAGATCCAGCGTATCCTTGTCCCCAACACAGATCACATTTTCAGTATGACCGTAAAAGTGCTCCAGCAATTCTGCAGCCTTCCTGCTGCATACTACTTTAAAATCTGATCGAATCTGTTTAAAATCTTCAATCCATCCTGAGTGATCAGGCTCCATGTGGTTAATGATCAAGTATTCGATGGACATAGGATCAATTTGAAGTTCATCCAGAAGTTTATACAGCTTTTCAGGTACACCTTCCCAGCCGCATACACCGTCAATAATGGCAGTTTTTTCACCTTTTACAATATAGGAGTTCAGGGCCACACCATTTGGAATCTCCCAAAGACCCTCAAACAGTATATTTTCAACATTAACGGAAAGCAGGTAAGTGTCATCTGTTACCTTTGTTGCATGCATGTTTTTCATTCTCCTTCTGTCAATGATGTAGTTTTATATCTGAATATAATATTGGTAAACCATTAGACTTTATCAAAACAATCTTCATCATATTTTATACAACTGCTTATGCTCAGATTTATCAACTTGTGCACTCATGACGATAAGACCTAAAATATAACAAAAGGCCCTGATCTTAAGACCAGGGCTCGTACATAGGGGAACTTATTTTAAGGAGGCAAAATAGAAAAAAGTTTATTGTTAACCTTGCATCTTTATTCTAATCAACAAATATTAACTGTATATGAGCAAAATATTAACAAACTGTAAATATGCGCCTCAGTCTTCATAATACTTAATAAGAGCCTGTGTGCCAAGATCCCCCAGGTTCTGATTGTCTGCAAGTTTTCTGTACATTTCCAGTACATTTTTCAATATATTCAGATCCAAACCTGCTGTCTCTGCTTCCTCCACTGCAATCATCATATCCTTGATAAAATGTTTTATGTAAAAGCCGGCTGCATAATCTTCCTTCAGCATACGAGGAGCCATATTGCTCATCTGCCAGCTGCCTGCTGCCCCTGTCGATATGCTGTCCAGCATTTTATGTAAATCCAATCCGAATCTTCGCCCGTAGGACAAGGCTTCACATACTCCCGCAATGGTGCCTGAAATTGCAATCTGATTGGCCATCTTGGTATGCTGTCCGAAACCTGCCGGACCTTCATAGATTATATTGCTACCCATGGCCCTGAAAATTGGGAGACAGGCATCAAAAGCATCCCGATCTCCGCCCACCATAATGGACAGGGCAGCATTTCTTGCGCCTGTATCACCTCCCGAAACCGGGGCATCCAATGCAGACATGCCTTTTGTTGCTGCAGCGTCATAGATGCGTCTGCTCAGCTTGGGGCTTGTGGTGGTCATGTCTATCAGATATGTACCGGCAGCTGCATTTTTCAGTATTCCATCATCACCAAAATATACTTCTTCTACATCCCCGGGATATCCTACGATGGTAATCACCGCATCAACACTATGAACACATTCGGCAATGGTATCATACCAGACTGCACCTTCATCAATTACATCCAGGGCTTTGCTTTTTGTTCTGGTATATATGGATACAGAAAATCCATTTTTCATCAGATTGCGTACCATGGACTTCCCCATCACGCCTACTCCTATAAAGCCAATGCTTTCCAAAACAATCACCTCATTTAAGTTTCTTATGCTTAATGCATATTACTAGCTTGGTTTAAAAAACTATACGTACATGTGCACCGCATTTCGGACATATAGCCTGATTAATCAGCGATCTGACAAAATAAGCCGTCCTCTGAACCAATAATTCATTACAGACATGGCAATAGGTTGAATTGTCCTGCTGCGGCATATTCCCCAGATATATGTAATTCAAATATTTACCGGCAATATCCTTTGCTTTCTTCATTACATCGATGTCAGTCGGCGGACGGGTCATTCTGTATGCAGGAAAGTAACGGCTCAGGTGAAGCGGTATATTTTCATCCAGCCCGGACAGATAAGAGGCAAGCCTTTCGATTTCCTCTTCAGAATCATTTAATCCATTGATCAGCAGGGCTGTAATTTCCAAATGACATTTCCGGTAAGCTGCCTCTATAGTGCGCAGCACAGGCTTTATTTCACCACCGCATAACCTGCGGTAAAACTGCCCCCCCATGGATTTCAGGTCAATATTAAGAGCATCAACAAATGGAAGAAGTTCAGCAAGAGGCTCAGTCTCAATGTATCCGTTGGTGATCAGAATTACACTCATTTCAGGAAAGGCTTCCTTTAATGTCTTTGCAGTATCCAGGATGTACTCATACCATATTGTTGGCTCATTGTATGTAAAAGCAATGCCTATGTTGTCATCCGAAACCGTGCTGCCGGCAGCTAAATGTTCAGGTAACATAAATTCGGTCCGGCAGTGATTCTGGGAGATAGTATGGTTCTGACAGAAGCGGCAGGAAAAATTGCAGCCAAAAGTTCCCGCAGACAGAATTTTCTTTCCCGGCTTATAGTGATAAAAAGGTTTCTTTTCCACAGGATCCAGGGACAGGGTTGCGATTTCACCATAGTTTATCGTCTGTAAAACTCCCTCTTTATTGACCCTGACGGAGCATATTCCACTCTTCCCTTCAGCTATAAGACAATTATGCGGACACAGCAGACAGTGAATCCGCTCCCCATCCTTTTTCCAATACAAAGCCTTCTTAATCATCTTTATCCCCTGTGTAACGGATCACCTTAAATCTTTCTATTGTATATGGAGAATCCGGTGAGAT
>DUOA01000096.1 GCA_012839095.1 Clostridiales bacterium | reverse complement strand
CCAGTCTGATAGGCGTGACAGAGACAAGCATATATCTTCCTTCCAAGCCTGTTGCACCAAATAGAAAATCCAGCCCCAGCAATTCAAGAAATGCTGTCATCGGCCTGGCTGCCGGCCTTATGCTGGGCTTGATAACAGCCTATGTCAAAGAGTTTTGGATTACAGACAAGAAATAACTATCGGATCGATTTGACCGATCCGATAGTTGTTTGTCATATGTTTTTATTTTGAGTTTTATGCTCGGGCGGATTAACTCATATACCTCATTTGTCAGTCCAAATGTCTATGTCTGCACCATATGCATAGTGCTGTAGCTATCTTGCATCCATACGGTTACAGACGGAGCTTATTGATTATACAGGTAAATATGTAAAGGGAGTCAAACACCGTGAGGCATATAAAATTATATAATATAATATTTCCTATCTGGATAATGCTTTTTTTTCCCCCGGTTATTCTTCTGACTTTAGCAGGAAACTTCATTTTGGATTCAGTGATTGTGGTGGTATGCTATTTCCTATTAAAACCTCATGATGAGTTGAATTGGCTGGCATTTTATAAAAAGAGCATTCTTAAGGTATGGGTATTTGGTCTAATGGCTGATATTATTGGTGCAGTTATTCTGATACTATGTATAGGGCTGCAGGATTTAATCGGACTTTCCAACGAAGTAATACAAGGTATCAGCTATGATCCATTCAGCAGCCTTCTTGCGATAATTCTTATTATTGCTTCTATGTTAATTTCCGCTTTCTTCATTATTCTTTTCAACTATAACTATACCTTCCATAATTTGATTAAGGACGAGCTGACCCGGTGGAAGGTCGTCGCCTTCATAGCACTCATTACATTACCGTGGACATTTCTGCTGCCGACAAAATGGTTTTTTTAACAGCCTGCTTATGTCAGCTGTTTATATCCTTCGCTTTATTTTTCCGAACTTACAGTGTATGCAATAATGCTTTGCATTAGAAAACTCTTTGCCTTCTTATCATTCGCATGGTTTTGCTTCTATTCATCTGCATGGTTTTATTTCTTATCATCCACATGGTTTTACTTCTTATCATTTACATGCTTTTACTTTTACCATTCACACGGTCTTACTAATTAACATTCACATGTTTTTATTTTTCACCATTCTCACGTTTTTACTTTATACTATTCACACTTATCAACTTTGTTCTATTTGCTTCTTTCATTTTTTTGCTGCAGGCTTTTCTCTTTCCGGAGCCTTGTTTTTTACCCGGACTGCTGGTATTTGCAGCTTCTCAACTTCATAATACTGATATTTCATACCTCATCCGATAATGTGATAATCCAGTGCTTATCCCTGCTCTCCTAAGCCTGATTTCTGTGTTCTCAGCTTCCTTCATGGGCTTCTTGTTCTGTTTCATGGTCTCTTCATGGGGTTATAGATTAATTAACAAATCAGTAATGGAGGGTCGGACTATGGATCAGCTGGAATTGATGCGCAAGCTGACGGAAATTATGGATAATTCTCACGCAGGAATTCTTTCCACAACAGATCATAATGGAATACCTCATTTAAGATGGATGACACCGGTTCTTCTCAGAGGAAGAAAAGGAGTTATTTATTCAGTAACATCACAGCATTCCAAAAAAGTAGGACAAATAAATCAAAATTCTGATGTAACCTGGATGATTCAGAGTCGTTCACTTGATCAGATTGTTACACTATATGGGAAAACAAATATACTGAATAATCCTTCCATTAAGTCTGAGGTGTTGGAAACCGTGGGGGATAAACTGACCATGTTCTGGACTATAAATGAAGATTTGGATGAGTTTGTTGTATTGGAAACAGTAATTGAGAAGGCTGTCTATTTCAGACCGGCTAAAGGGGTTCTTAATAAAGTAAACTTTGTGTGATTTGATTGATACTGAATAAGTTTTGGCAGTCAGGCTGCTGGCATTGTATTAGTCAATGCATTGATCATTGTATATGGGAGGGATATTCTTGAGTGTAAATAAATATGAGAAAGCATTTCTGATGCACTTATTGGAACAAATGCTTCTTATCCGCCGTTTTGAAGAAAAATCGGCGCAAATGTATGGCTTGAGAAAAATTGGTGGGTTCTGCCACCTCTATATAGGACAGGAGGCTGTAGCAGTCGGATCTATTGCAGCCCTGGATTTGAAGAAGGACTATGTTTTGACCGGATATCGGGACCATGGCCATGCTTTGGCCTGCGGCATGCATCCCAATGCTGCTATGGCCGAGCTTTATGGTAAAGTAACGGGCTGCTCAAAAGGAAAAGGGGGCTCCATGCACTTTTTTGATGTTGAAAACCACATGTATGGAGGCAACGGCATTGTAGGTGCTCAGATACCTGTAGCAGCAGGAGTTGCCTTTAAGATTAAGTACAATAAGGAAGACGGTGTTGTTTTATGTTACTTTGGTGATGGTGCCATTCACCAGGGTGTTTTTCATGAAACCTTGAACATGGCAAGGATTTGGAACCTTCCTGTTATTTTCATTTGTGAAAACAATCAATATGGCATGGGAACAAATTATAAACGCGTTTCTTCCGTTCATGACTACTCGGTAATGGGAGCTTCCTATGAAGTACCTGCCTGGCAGGTGGATGGAATGAATATTTTGACTGTTTATGAAGAAACACAAAAGGCCATAAGAATTGTGAAGGAAGAAAATACTCCGGTTTTGCTGGAGATTCAGACCTACCGGTACCGGGGACATTCCATGAGCGATCCGGCCAGATATCGGACAAAGGAAGAATTGGAGCAGTATAGGGAGCAGGATCCCATTACCATCCTGCAATCAGCAATGATGGAAGAGGGACTCCTGACGGAGGAAGAATATAAGCAGTTGGACAGGAAATGCAGAGAAATCGCCAATGAGTCGGTACGCTTTGCGGAAGAAAGTGAAGAGCCTCCATTAGAGGCAATGTACGAAGATATCTATGCTTAATTGGAGGTGTGAAAAATGGCTTTGATTACATTTCGTGAGGCAATAAGACAGGCTATGGACGAGGAGATGGCCAGGGATGAGCGGGTATTCCTGATAGGTGAGGAAGTAGCCGAGTATGACGGTGCATATAAGGTCAGCCAGGGACTGCTGGATAAGTACGGGGAAAGACGTGTTGTTGATACACCGATAACAGAGGCTGGATTCAGCGGCATAGGCATTGGTGCGGCAATGGTGGGTTTGCGTCCGATAGTGGAGTGGATGACCTTTAACTTTTCTCTTCTGGCTTATGATCAGGTGGTAAATAATGCAGCGAAAATGCGTCATATGTCCGGCGGACAGGTAAGCATACCCATAGTATTCCGCGGACCGAACGGCCCGGCAGAGTATTTGAGCTCCCAGCACTCACAGGCATTACAATCAATTTATGCTCATGTACCCGGGTTGATTGTTGTAGCTCCCGGCACTCCATATGATGCCAAGGGGCTTTTGAAATCCAGTATCCGCAACGACAATCCGGTTCTGTTTCTGGAAGCTGAGATGATGTACAACTGGAAGGGTGAAGTACCGGAGGAGGAATACCTTATTCCTATCGGGAAGGCTGATGTAAAGCGGGAGGGAAGCGATGTTACTTTAATAACATATTCCAAGCCGCTTAGGATGGTGGAACAGGCAGCAGAGCAGCTGGCTGATGAGGGAGTGGAAGCGGAAATAGTTGATTTGCGCACAGTCAAACCTTTGGATGAAGAGACCATCTATCAGTCGGTAAGGAAGACCAATCGGTGTGTTATAGTGGATGAAACCTGGCCATTTGCCAGCGTTGCTTCCCATATTGGGTGGCTGATATCGAGAAACTGTTTTGACTATCTGGATGCACCGGTAGAACTGGTTACCTCCGAGGACGTGCCCATGCCCTATAACCACACATTGGAGCTTGAGGTACAGCCTACTGTAAGAAAGATCGTTGATGCAGCGAAAAGGGTATTATATCTTTGACAGAAATGATGCCTGGTTTGGCTGTAATATGAAAACAATGAATCCCAAAAAGAACAGGGGGAGAATAAATGGCTGAACAAGTATTGATGATTGCCTTATCACCCACCATGGAAGAAGGAACCTTGGTCAGGTGGCATAAGAAGGAAGGGGATGAGGTGGATACAGGAGATGTATTGTGTGAAGTGGAAACTGACAAGGCTACAATGGATTATGAATCCACAGCAGAGGGCACTTTGCTGAAAATCCTGGTCCAGGAAGGAGATCAGGCTGCTATAGGAGATGTTATCGCCATCATAGGCGAAGAAGGTGAAAACATCGACCACCTGCTCGGGGACAGTTCTCAAAAAGAAGCAACTGGGGACAGTTCTCAAAAACTTGAAGTAACTGGGGAATCAGCTGGAGACAGTTCTCAAAAATATATGGAAATGAGTAAAAGCAGTTCTGTAAATCAGGATAGAACGGAAATACCGGGTGCAGCATCTGCATCGGCTGGAGATTCCCGCATAAAGGCTTCACCTTTGGCGCGAAAAATAGCAGATATTAACGAGCTTCCCCTAGGTGAAATTAGTGGAAGCGGACCAGGAGGGCGTATAGTAAAATCAGATGTTGAAAGATTCATGAAAGCACAGTCCGTTCAGAGAGAGTTGGTTCAGGAAGAGCAAACTATGAGACAGCAGCCGGAAATGGGATTTTCGGCCTCTAAAGCTCCATCGATTTCCTATGTAACCCAGGCATTCCCGGAAGATGTAGAGATTCCTATCTCCACAAAGAGAAAGGTTATTGCACAGAGGTTGTCAGAATCCAAATATAGTGCTCCGCATTATTATCTTACCTTGTCTGCAGCTGTGGATAATCTGATTAAAATCAGAAAGTCCCTGAATGAATCCCGTTCAGACAAGATTTCATTTAATGCATTCTTAATAAAATTTGTAGCAGAGGCATTGAAAAAGTATCCTATGGTGAATGCAAGCTGGACAGGAACATCAATTATAGTGAGAAAGAAAGCGGATATAGGTCTGGCGGTTGCGCAGTCTGACGGGCTGATTACACCAGTGGTTCGTGATTGCGGAAATAAGGGGATTACAGCCATCCATGAGGAACTGCGCAGTTTGATAGAAAAGGCGCAAAACAACAAATTAATGCCGGAAGAATATCAGAATGCAAGCTTCTCCATAAGCAATCTGGGCTCATTCGGCATTGAGGAGTTTACTGCAGTGATTAATCCTCCTGGCTCTGCCATCCTGGCGGTAGGACAAATGAAAAAGGTACCGGTAGTTGATCAGGATGACAATATTACCGTACAGACACAAATGAAACTTACTCTCTCGTGCGACCATAGAGTTATTGACGGTGCTGTAGGGGCTGACTTTTTGCGAACCCTCAAGGAGATAATAGAAGATCCCATTCGTGCCCTGTTTTAAGAATAATTGAATTCCTATAAAGCGGATGTATAAAGGTATTGATGCTATTAAGGGAATAAAATGGAGGAGTCTTATGAAAAATTTCGATTATGATGTTGTTATAATCGGCGGCGGACCAGGCGGCTATGTGGCGGCAATCAGGGCATCCCAGCTGGGTTTGAAGGCTGCTGTAATAGAAAAGGAAAAACTGGGCGGTGTATGCTTGAATGTAGGATGCATCCCGTCTAAGGCATTGATCCATCAGGCAGAGCGATACCAGAGTCTGTCTGACATGGAGGAACTGGGCATTGTAGTAGACCGCAAAGGTTTCGATTATGGCAAGGTATTCAAGAAATCAAGAAAGGCTGCAGATACCTTGTCCAAAGGCGTCAGTTTTCTTCTTAAAAAAAATAAAGTAGATTTATATAATTCCTTGGGAACCCTGACGGGAAGAAATGAAGTCAGCCTGGCATCCGGTGAGAAGATCACAGGCAGGAATATAATTATAGCAACCGGTTCCAGGTCCAGGGAGATACCGGGATTTCCATTTGACGAGAAATATGTTCTCTCTTCAACCGGTGTTCTGATGCAGGAAAAGCTTCCAAACAAAATGCTTATTATTGGCGCTGGGGCTATAGGTGTTGAGTTTGCCTATATTATGAGCTCTTTTGGTGTAGAGGTAACGCTTGTAGAAGTTATGAATCGAATACTGCCTATTGAGGATGAAGAAATAGCTGCCTTGTTGACCAGAAGTTTCAGGAAAAAAGGAATTGAAGTAATGACTTCTACCAAAGCTCTGTCTATGGAAGTAAAGAATGAACAGGTTTCCGTTGTTCTGGAGGATGAGAAGGGAAAACAAAAAGCACTGACAGTGGATCAGATTCTGGTTGCAGTAGGCCGGGCTCCAAACTCCTCAGGGCTTGGATTGGAATCTTTGAATATAAAAACAGAAAAGGGATTCATACAGGTTGGAGACTATTACGAGACGAATGTTCCCGGTATTTATGCAATTGGAGATGTAATTAATACGGCTCAACTGGCTCATGTTGCTTCGAAAGAAGGAGAGATTGCCGTGGAGCATATGGCTGGTTTGAATCCCCCGAAAAGACTGGATCCTATGAACATACCCAGCGCCGTATACTGTGAACCCCAGATTGCCAGTTTCGGCTACTCCGAATGGCGCGCTAAGATGGACTCCCTTGAATATGAAAAGGCAAGCTTTCCGTTTCGGGGAGCGGGGAAGTCTGTAGCAGTAGAGCAGCCAGAAGGAATGGTCAAGGTACTGTTTGATCCCAAAACAAAAGAGATTTTAGGGGCTCATTGTATTGGAGTAAATGCAACGGAACTGATTCATGAAATCCTGCTGGCGAAGACTGCAGAGTTATTGCCTGAAGACATTGCGACTATGGTGCATGCTCATCCCACCTTATCAGAGGCAGTAATGGAATCCATGCGTGCCGCAGAAGGTTGGGCCATCCACATTTAACTGCAATTGGGGACAGTTCTCTAACCGGGGACAGTTCTCAACATTTACGAAAATTAAGTTAGGAAAGAATTCATGCTGCTTGTTCAATATTAATGCTAAGGGACATTTCTGTAATTTGCTGAAAAATAAGCAAAATTGAGAAATGTCCCCATTTAATCCATTGGGTTGGCACAATTGGGACAATATTTATAATCTTCGCGGGTTGTAAAACTGCATTTGCTGCACCGTTTCATCGAATAATGCCAATTTCTTTGAACCTTGTGCAGATCTGTTTCCTGTAAGTCTATATTTTCTCCCCTGGCAATCCTTTTGCCCAGTTCGCGATCAATTGTATATAAGGTTCCACAGCAACCGGTCTTAACATAATAGGTTTTATTCCATTTGAAGATTGGAATAAAAAACAAACTAAAAAACATATATTCCATAATTATCTTATAGCTTCCATATCTGCCGCAGACGGAGCAAACCATAGTCTGATGGAAATTCAGGTCTTTTCGGCCGTTTGAGATGCCAAATATGAAGATCAAGGAATCATCCCCCATATATCATGAGTTAATGCCTGTACTTATTATTAACTACTATTATACCAAAAATGAGTAATTATCTCATCATAGTAAATTATAGATGAATTGAATATAAGTTAATTCTTTGAGGTCGATAAACTCCCATGCTGTCATGCTAAAATATTCCGAACAAATGTTCTGAAAACCCTTTACCAAACATATGTTCTGTGGTATGATATAGTAAACAGAATTTATGAGCATCCTGAGCTCTCTTATTATTTGATTGGTGGTGACGGAATGCCCAGAAAAGCACGACAAAAGCATGAGGCAGCCATATATCATATTATAAGCAGAAGTTTCTCTGAAGTACTCCTGTTCAGAGAAGATCAGGATAAAGAATATTATCTGATGCTTCTTAAACGGTATGCGGGCAAATATCATTCAAGCGTGTATGCATACTGCCTGATGGACAACCATGTACATATTCATTTGGACCCGAAGGGATATGATATATCAAAGTTTATGCACAGCCTGAATACAGCTTATGTAAGATACTACAATATTAAATACGAAAGGCATGGGCATTTATTTCAAGGAAGATTCCAAAGTAGAATATTGAACTCAGAACGATATAATTTGGCAGTTTCAGCATACATTCACAATAATCCAAAAGATATTGCTGAGTATAAGGGCAGAGAAGAAGATTATCCTTATTCATCTTTTGGAATATATCTGAATAAGCGTAAAGATCGCTACAATTTAATAGATAGAAGTTTTATCATGGGGCTGCTTCATGCGAACAGGGATAATTTCAGGAGAAAGTATTATGAACTGGTTAAGCAGCAAGATCAGAATAATGATATCGATGATTACAGTGAGCACACAACCGCGGAATCGGAAAATGAGTATATAAGCGGCAGAAGTGTCATTCTGCGAAATATATCACCTGGTGAGGTCATCTCTTATGTTTCTCGCCGATTGGGAGATTCAGCAAACATTAATATTGCCTGGAAGAGCAAAAGGAAATTTATTAATTACAGGGCATTTTGTGCCTATGTGCTCAGAGTTTTGGGCGGTTTGAGTTATCGTGAAATATGCAGAAATATTAAATCAATAACAATCGCCTCCTGTTCACAATTATGCGACAAAGGGTATGAACTGATTAACGACACCGAAAGTATTTATTCGGAAGTATTCCATGAACTTATAGGCTATGCAGCGTAATAACAGTATCAACAATGATGGAGAATTGGAGGTTTTCGAATAATATTACTGCTGCTCTATTACCGTTGCTCTAAGCTCTGGACGCTGGATCCGGATACTGAAATTTGGCAACATAATAGGGATAACTAAATTTTAAATGATGGGGGAATTTATCTGCTTTTGTGTATAGTAATACTATGGTTGTAGTACAGCTATACCTATATCTATTTTTGGGTATTTATTTATTTTTTGAAGTAATTGAGAAACGTCCCCACATGGACATTTGCTGTACAAATAGATATAATTAGTGAAGAGACTGTAAAGGGGAATGGTCATGAACCTTGATCAATTGGTGGATCAGATTCGAAATAGCCCGGATATGATGAGGAATATTACATATTGGAAGGAAATAGAACCTAAAGAAGCGAAATACGGCCTGTTTCCTGCTGAACTGCGTCAGGAATTACGAAATGCACTGAAGAAGAAAGGAATTAATCAGCTTTATTCCCACCAATCCAAAGCTGTTGAACTGTCACTTAAGGGGCACAACATAGCTGTTGTTACCCCTACCGCTTCCGGAAAAACACTATGCTATAATCTTCCGGTCATTAATGAAATATTGAACAACGATGACACCCGTGCACTTTACTTATTTCCTACCAAAGCCTTGTCCCAGGATCAGGTAAGTGAACTCCATGAGATTATGGATTTATTGGGGCATCCAATAAAAACCTACACATACGATGGTGACACACCGGTCAGTGCCCGAAAGGCCATCAGGCAGGCCGGTCATATCGTTGTGACCAATCCTGACATGCTTCATTCCGGAATCATGCCACATCATACCAAATGGGTAAAGCTCTTTGAGAATTTAAAATATATTGTAATTGACGAGATCCATTCCTATCGGGGAGTGTTCGGCAGCCACCTGGCAAATGTCTTGCGCCGCCTGCATCGAATCTGCAGATTCTATGGCTCCAACCCGCAATTTATCTGCTGTTCGGCAACAATAGCCAATCCAAAGGAAATAGCTGAGCGGATCATAGGCCAGGAAGTGAAGCTGATCGATGAAAACGGTGCACCGTCCGGTTTAAAACATCTTATATTTTATAACCCTCCTGTTGTAAACAAACAACTGGGTATCAGAAGAAGCTCTTTACTGGAGACTAAGAAGCTTGCCTCCATGTTTCTCCTGAATGACATACAGACAATACTCTTTGCCAAAAGCCGGCTTTCTGTTGAGGTACTGGTTACTTATCTTAAACAACTGGTACAGGATAAACTTGGAAAATCCAGGAATGTAAGGGGATACCGGGGCGGATATCTGCCAAGTCAAAGGAGGGAGATTGAAAGAGGTCTGCGGTCCGGGGAAATCTTAGGTGTTGTAAGCACAAATGCACTTGAATTAGGCATTGATATAGGCAGGCTTCAGGCATGTATCATGTGCGGCTATCCTGGTACTATTGCCAGCACATGGCAGCAGGCAGGCCGAGCCGGCCGTAGAAACGACACCTCCATTGCCATTATGGTAGCCAGCAGCAATCCACTGGATCAGTATGTTATTCAACATCCTGAGTTTTTTCTGGAATCCAGCCCCGAGCATGGCCTTTTAAATCCAAATAACCTCTACATCCTGTTATCTCACATCAAGTGTGCAGCGTTTGAGCTTCCGTTTGAAGACGATGAGACATTTGATATCGATGGAATGGAACAGATACTGGAGTTTCTTGAAGAAGAAAAGGTATTGCGTCATGTGGGTAATCGTTGGCATTGGACTGCGGATAATTTCCCTGCCAGCAGCATCAGCCTTCGCACTGCAGCCAATGAAAACTTTATTATTATAGATATAACCCATCCAAAACACAGGGTTATCGGTGAAGTTGATCGTTTCAGTGCCCCTCAGCTACTTCATGAAGAAGCTGTATATATTCATGAGGGAATACAATATCAGGTTGAGACTCTGGATTTTGAAGAGAAAAAGGCATATGTCAGAAGGGTGGATGTGGACTATTACACAGACGCCAACCTTGCTGTAACTCTGAAGGTATTGGATGTGTTTCAGACGAAGGACGATGCCGGAGCAGGTCGCAGCTGGGGTGATGTCATGGTATCTTCTCTGGTAACCATGTTCAAGAAGATTAAGTTTGACACCCATGAAAATCTTGGATGGGGACCGGTTCGCCTGCCGGAGTTAGAATTGCAGACAACAGCCTACTGGATGACCCTTAATGAAGTTCCACCTGGTATAGACAGTCAGGATGATTTACAGAACGGCCTTATGGGCATCGCCAATGTGCTTGGACACACAGCCCCCCTATACCTTATGTGTGACCCAAGGGACATACACGTAATTTATCATGTAAAGTCTCCTTTTACCCAGAAGCCTACTATATTTATCTATGACAGCATTCCGGGCGGCATAGGATTCAGTGAGAAGCTGTACGAATTACACCTGGAATTATTCAGAAAAGCACGTGAGGTAATTTCAGAGTGTTTTTGCGAAAATGGATGTCCGGCCTGTGTCGGACCTGCTGCTGAAGTATCAGACAGGGGAAAGGATTTAGCGTGCAGGATATTGGGAGGAATATTGGATGATACCCAATCTGAAAAGCAAATTGAAGACAATGTCATCAAGCTCCCCTTTGGATAAAAGAAACCCGGGCATACAATCAGATACTATTCAATATCCGGACAATCCCAGTATGGATAATGATTTTCCTGATAAAGAGTCTTTGGACTGCTCTGAGTATTTGGTTGTAAACCGAAAAAGCGCAGACAGTGATAGCGGCACTGACTTAAAAGACAGTCTGTGCATCAAGAAAAGCAATTTCAGCATGGGAAACCGGGAAAACAGAGACAGAACCTTAGTGAATGACTCTGATACGAGAGGGAACCTTGATGGGGAAGTAATCGAGAGTCCGCATGGCTCATTTGTCAGAAAGCGTACATTCTATGGCGGCAGCACCGCTTATGGCTCCATCGCTTTCTCAGAATTACTTGCGGCTGATTTTTCGGACTCTAAGTTTTGGAGCAGGCTGAATCGGGATATCTGCCTGAGGGATCTTGTATTTCTGGATACGGAAACAACCGGCTTGTCCGGTGGGACAGGCACATATGCCTTTCTTGTGGGCCTGGGTTATATTACGGATGAAGGGCTGGTTGTAGAGCAATATTTGATGCGCGATTTTGATGAGGAGTATCCCATGCTTCAATCCTTACTGGATACCCTTAAGCGCTTTAAGATACTGGTTTCCTTTAACGGAAAATCATTTGACTGGCCCCTGCTTGAAAGCCGCCTGGTTTACTCCAGACTTCGGAACATCATCTGGGAAGATGCACATCTGGATTTGCTTCATGTTGCCAGACGGTTATGGGGTTATCGCTTGAGCAGCTGCTCTTTGATATCAATTGAAGAGGAAATCCTTGGCCTGCAGCGGAGTGATGATATTCCCGGCCACATGATACCCAAAATGTATTTTGACTATCTTGAAACCCGCAATACTGATGTAATGCAACTGATAATGCAGCATAATGAATGGGATATTGTCTCAATGGCTGCATTGTTATTGTATATCAACAGGCTGTATAAAGATCCGGAAGGGAAGGCAGATGCCTGCGAATTATTAGGTATAGCCAAAGAATTGGAGAGAAACTATAGAATACAGGAGGCTGCAAATTGTTATCGCCGCTGTATTCAAACCGCCCATAAACATTCACTGTCGGTAGAAGCAAAAAAGAGGTTGGCCTATCTAACCAAGAGGCATCACAGTCCTGGTGAAGCGATGCATTTGTGGGCTGATTTGTCCAGTGAGGGAGACAGTTGTTTGATATTCCCTTTAATAGAGATGGCAAAATATTATGAGCATGGGAAAAAAGAATTCCATTTGGCACTGCAATGTACAGAAAGAGCTATTCATCTGGCAGGCATGCGAAGCACGAGTTCTTCCAGACTAAAAGAAGAGCTGCTTGTCAGAAGAAGGCGTTTAATTAACAAGATGAAAAGGAGTATGTAATAATGGGGTTAATTGGTAATATTTATGGATTTTTAGGTTTTTATAATCATTCCCGCGGGAAGACTGAGAAGGCATTACGCTGGTATGAAAAGGCAGAGAAAAATGATGTTACCAGTGCCAATTACCAGATGGCGTACGGGGTACTGCTTCTTCGAACAGGGAAGTATGAGAAAGCCAGAGAAATATTCGATAAGATGCTGATCTTTTATCCCCGCAACGAACGTGTCAGAAACAATGCAAAAGTCAATATTGCCCTGGCATACTGGAAATTGGGAGATTTGGATCTTGCCATAGACAGAATGACGGAAATGCATAACAAACTCAAGAACTCCAGAACATATGGCGGATTAGGTTATATGCTGCTGTGTAAAGGAGATTATGAGGCAGCACTCGAGTTCAATCTGGAAGCTTTGGATTATGATGATACGGATCCTGTTATACTGGACAATTTAGGGCAAACCTACTACCTCATGGGAGATCTGGATAATGCTTTTAAGTATTTCAATAAAGCAAAGGAACAAAAAGAAGATCAGGTAGATACGCTCTTTTACTTAGGTAATATTTACCTGCAGCGCGGACAGAGAGAAGAAGCGAAAGAGCATTATAAGAAGGCTCTTGAGTGCAATATTTCTGCTCTGAATACAATCAGCCGCCAAGATATCGAAGCAAAGCTAAAAGAAATAGAATAACAAATAACGGGGACAGTTCTCAATTTCTTACTATTTTATCTTCTTAACAGCGATAAAGTTTACTACATAAATTGCCTTGCTTTATTATATTGACGGGAAATTTTTAAGTAGTATTTCGGATAACTGGTTTATAAAAATCTGCAATTATTGAGAACTGTCCCCAAAGTCCCAAAGAAAAATGACGTCCGCAATAATTGAGAACTGTCCCCATCAAATTCCGGATGGTTGGCTTGTGAAAATCCGTAATTATTGAGAACTGTCCCCAAATAATTGAGAACTGTCCCCAAATAATCCGTCAGGGGTGCTCATCATCCCGGTTATCATCCTGGTCATCATCCTGGTCGTTATCCGGGCGTTCCGGACGGAACCAATCCAGTATATCATCCCAAAAGCTGCTGCCGGGAGTTTCCTGCCGCGGTATTTCAACGCTTATAATTTCAGTCTGGGGCCCTTGTACCGGCTCTCCGCCCAGTTTAATCTCAGGGTGAACGGGAATAACAAAATAGCTGTATATCTCGCCAGGTGTAACCTGTGAGTCGATCCACTCTATCGGTTCCAGGTTTCCGGTTTGAAACTGCTTGATCAGCACAGGCTGCTGCTCTCCGGCTGCTTTCATAATGTTATACACAGCAAAAGATTCCCGGGGAACAAATGATATAACCGGTTTTTCATCCATGCTTAAACCAACGCTGAAGTTATAAGGAGCATTGGGTACAACCCAATAATCTGTCTCATCTGTCGGTTCAGTTCCCTTAACAAAATATTCTGTAACAACATAGTTTTCCGGTGTAAGGGCAGACGCTAGCATTACACGATGCCGTTCCCACAATGCTTTGCCGTCCAGCTTTACTTCCGATATACCTATAGGCTTTTGAAAATCGGGTTTTTCTTCTGCCTCATACAAAAATTCAAATACCTGCCTCGCTATCTCCGTTGTATATTTGCCGCCGGTAGCATCAGGAGGCAGATAGTTTTCAGTTGTCCGCTTATCAAAACCCATCCATGCAACAACGGTGTATTCTGGGTTGTAGGCTGCTACCCAGGCATCATTTGTACCATCAATATTTTTGAATTCAGGTACATCGGGCGGCAGCTGAACTGTTCCTGTTTTTGCAGCAACCTTGAAGCCTTTCAGTCGATGAGCTGTACCTCCCGTATCAGCTGCAGACTGAAGCATATTGCTTACAATAAAGGCGGTTTCTTCAGAAATTACTTGTTCTTTGACAGGACGATGCTCATACATTGTCTTACCTTTGGAATCCTCGATTCTGCGAATTGTGGTGTAGTTTTTAAAACTTCCACGATCGCCCAAAGCAGCATATGCCCTGGCCAGCTCCAGGGGAGTAGTTCCTTCTTCCATTCCGCCCAGCGCTACAGCCAGATTATTTCGGTCACCATCAGTAAAGTGGATGCCCATTTTTTCTGCTATGGCTTGTCCGTTATTAATGCCTATTTCATGCAATATTTTTACCGCAGGTATATTGATTGACTTGGCCAGAGCTGTACGGACAGTTACTATTCCATATAATCTTCCGCCGTAGTTACTGGGTGAATAATTTCCGAAGGAAACCGGCTCATCATCGATGAAGCTTACTGGTGTTATGTTGCCCATCTCCACTGCGGGAGCATAGACAACCAAGGGTTTGATAGCTGATCCGGGGAGACGTCTGACATCCGCACGATTCAATACGTATCTTTGGCCTTCCGGATAGTATCTCCCACCTATTACCGCTTGCAGCTCTCCTGTTTTGGTGTCCATAATTACCAAAGCGGATTCACAGGTATTACCGGAAACCGGGCTTTTGGGGAATAAATCCTCCTGTGAATACAATTGCTCAGCATATTCCTGGATATCATTGTTCATTGTGGTAAATATGCGATATCCGCCGGTATATAGCTCCTCCTGCTTGATATCCAGCAGTGCAGCAGCCTCTTCCAATGCCAGATCCATAAAGTAACCATGAATATATGCCGGTTTTACATCTTCTGCAAACTGAATTTTTTCACTTTTAGCGCTTTCTCCTTCTTCTTCAGACAGGAAGCCGTTTTTAATCATCAGATCAATAGCAAGATCTTTCCGTTCCAGCGAGCGTTCCTCGTTTATAAAGGGAGAATTGCGATGAGGATTTTTTATAATTCCCGTAAGCAGCGCTCCTTCTGCAACAGTGAGATCACTGACCGATTTTCCAAAATACGTTTTGGATGCTGCTTCAATACCGTATGCACCTTTGGCAAAGTAAATGATGTTAAGATACATTTCTAAAATTTGATCCTTAGAATATTTTTGCTCCAGCTGCCAGGCCAGAAAGATCTCTTTAATCTTGCGGTCAATGGTCTGTTCCTGGGAAAGCACTGTGTTGCGGATTACTTGCTGGGTGATTGTGCCGGCGCCTGCTACAATATCACGGGCTTTGATGTTTTGCAGCAGGGAACCGAACATCCTCCGTACATCGAAGCCCGGATGTTTTCGAAACCTTACGTCTTCCACCGCAATAAAGGCATTCTGGACATGTTTGGGTATCTGATTCAAAGGAACATAAATCCTGTTTTCCACTCCATGAATGCTGGAAATTAAGTTGTCGTTCCTGTCATAGACCAAGGATGTCTGCTCATATTCGACCAGGCTGTTTGGATCAAATTCATCCAGAGTTCCCAAAATAGCAATCAGATAAATCATTACTGCCATCACAGTCAGTGCAGCGATGATTCCAATAACAGCAAATATTCGTCTTAAGATTAAGTGCCTTTTTGTTCTGACTTTTGATTTTCTGGAATTCTTTACACTTCTTCTATTCAATTGTTTGCTTTCTGACGAGCCCGACATTTCATCACTTCCCTGAGGTCTGTTTTAATTAAGTAATAGTCTATTCTTAAAGACACTTCGATTTCAAAGCACATAAAATATACTCTCGGATAATAACACACTCATATCTGATATTCAGTGTTTTCATAATGTTGATTATCATACAGCATTTATCGGTGAATCTCAACACTCATTTCATCTCAATTGAATGCACATTACGGCTCATATACATATATCTGTTTCTTATTTTGCCCAATCAAGTAATTGCTAAACAGTGATACCAATGATTCGGCGGCACTTTAAATAGCGTATAAAAGCAAAATGCAGACTGGATGATTACTTAGGTCAATATTTCAAATGGAGAAATATTAGTTTTAAACCTATAGAAGCAACAGAGGAGACTGACCTGTAGAATATGCAAGATTATATATGAATTGGGCTTAAAGCATAAAAGGATGAGTTTGATAAAATAGATATCCAAAATTATATCTACATAGATAGTAAATTAGATATTATTGATGGACTTTAACTCAGATCTCCTGTATAATAGCTTATATGCTGGACATTATGTAAACCTAACTAAACTAATCCATGATTATCTGAACAGACTGAGAACAAATATAAGGTACCATAAAGCCAGCGGTTATATCACAAATAAACGGATGACCATAATCAGAAGCCTTATAAAGCAGGTTAAATTAAAATACAGAAGGAAAGGAGGGCTCCGATGAAAAAGAAGAAAATTTTATATATTGCAGTTGCTGTATTGATCATTGGAACCATCCTGACAGGAGTGTGGTTCAATCGGCAGCCAGAACCTGGAAAGATAACATACAGGCAGTTTTTACAGGATATAGAAGCAGGTAAAATTGAAAAAGTATATCTTAATGATTCTGATAAATTGGAAGGCGAGTATGAGGATGGGGAAGCTTTCATTACCGATAATCCCAGAACGCAAAACCTGAAGGAATTCCTCCTGATACATGGTATAACAGTGGATGAAACCAATGGAAAAATCAAGGGCGAACAACTTCTAAATGTGCTTATAATCCTGGGATTGTTTGGCTTTTTACTCTTTGCTGTAAAGCGAAACATGCCCGGACAGAAGCGGGATAAGATAGGAAAATCCGGATTCAGTGCTGTGAAACCTGAGAATACAAATGTGAACTTCAGCAATGTAGCCGGAAATGAAGAAGCGAAAGACAGTATGCAGGAACTGGTGGATTTTATAAAGAATCCCGAAAAGTATGCCAGATATGGAGCACGGCTGCCCAGAGGTGTAATACTTTACGGTTCTCCCGGGACCGGCAAAACGCTGATGGCCAAAGCGGTTGCAGGTGAATCCGGAGTTCCCATTATTGCAGCGTCAGGCTCGGATTTTGTGCAGGTTTATGTTGGGCTGGGCGCCAGCCGGATACGCGAGCTTTTCAAAAAAGCCAGAAGCTATGGAAAATGCGTTATATTCATTGATGAAATCGATGCATTAGGTAAAAAGAGAGACGGAGGAGCAGATGGCGGCGGAAATGACGAGCGGGATCAGACATTGAATGCATTACTATCCGAAATGTCGGGTTTTCATGATAATGAAGGAATTGTAGTAATAGCAGCAACAAACCGGCTGGACACCCTGGATGAAGCATTGCTGAGACCTGGAAGATTTGATCGTCACATTGAGATTCAGCTGCCGGATATCAAAAGCCGGCTGCGAATTTTAGAGCTGCATTCCAAAAACAAGCCCTTGGGCCAAGACGTGAATTTGGAAAAGGTGGCGCAGCAAACTGTTTACTTCAGTGGAGCGAAACTTGAAAATCTGTTGAATGAAGCTGCCATACTGGCTGCCAGACGAGGCAGTGACAGCATTCATGCAGAAGATATTGAAACGGCTTTTTATACAGTAGTCGCTGGTGCGGAAAAAAAGGACAGAAGCTCGGTTTCCGATACGGAACGAATGATTACTGCCTATCATGAATCAGGCCATGCTCTGGTTACCAAATTAGCAGCACCTGAAAACAGAGTCACCCGAATTACCATTATCCCCAGCACCAAAGGAGTGGGCGGCTTCAGCATGAATATTCCTCCTGATCGCATGTATCACAGGAAAAAAGACATGGAGAACAGTATCAGGGTTGCCCTGGCCGGCCGTGCAGCAGAGGAGTTGATCTTTGGGGAAGATAATATCACCACAGGTGCTTCCAACGATCTTGAAAAAGCAACGGGGACGCTTCTCAATATGATTCGCAGATTTGGAATGAATGCAAAATCCGGTCTGCTTAACTATGATGTGCTGTACAACAACGGATTTCAGCAGGTACAGGATGAAATACTGGAGGAGTGCCGGAGGCGTATGGATGAGCTGTATAAGGAAGTAAGAGATCTTCTTAGGAACAATAGGAGGATCCTGGAAGCAATAGCGGAAAATCTGCTGGCACGTGAAACTCTGGATGAGAAGGATCTCGACCTGATAATTAATGCTTTTGCTAAGGCAGGATGAACGAATCATTTGCTTTCCTCATATTATATTGATATGGATATCTGGTAATAAATGCTGGCAATGACAGATAAGTATGAGGAGGCGTTTCTATGACTTACAATGGCTGGGGTATGCCCCCTGCACAGGATTTCATGTATCCTGTCGAATATCACAACAGATATGGTTATATGTATCCATCCCTGGAGCCTTGCATCCATTATGGCATGGTTCAGCCTATAATGTATCCCGATATCTATTACAGGATTTATCCTTATGTTCATCGTACCTGTGATCGCATGGATAATCCATATATGAGTTATCCTTCCGAGGCTCAGGTAGAGAGCATGGTAGACGATTGTTATGATGCCTGTGTAAAGGGAATGCCCGACCTTATCCAATATGCTGATTTAAAAACGGAAGAAGCGAAGGAAGTCGATGCATCTCAGTTTCGCAGAAGACCGCTGTTAAGAGATTTGATTGCCATTATACTGATAAGTGAGTTGTTTCGGAGGAGAAGAAGAATCTACAACGGTTATGCGGTTAACTATGGCATTGGAGCTGGATACGGCACAGGCGTCAATGATAGTCATAATCCTGAATACGGCTACGGCGCGGGTTATTGCTATGGTGCGGGATACGGCGCCGGAGCATCTTATGGGTATGGCGCGAACAGTTCAATTGGCTATGGCTCAATCTACGGAGAGGGAAGCAGTTTGGGTTAACTTAACAGATATAGACAATCAGAAACATGAGAATGATGAAACTAAACTACAAAAACAATGTATTATGTAAAGCAGCAGGATGCTAAGCAGCTGGTTTAAGCAGTTGATATAGTCAGCTGGTATAACAAGCTGATTTAAAAAGCAGATTGCTGCTTATTTCTTTTTTACCGCGCAAAGTCCATTTTCATTGCTTTCCTCTTGATCAATATAGTATAATAACATTGTGCACATGTTGAGCACAAAGAATAAGGGGAGTGACTTTATGGATTCAAGCAAATACAGTCTGAGAGATTTTGTGTACATACCCGATGCAGACATAATGGAGAGAGCATCAATTTTTCAGAGCTATATGGATGATGTAAAGGAAAAACACCACTATCAATATCGCAGAGTCTCTCTTAATGGTTCAGGGCCGACAATGGAAGTGGTGGACACCTATACCGGTGAAATCAAAGAAATGATATATATGGCTTCCAATGATTACTTGAATCTCACACGGCATCCCAGGGTACTGGCTGCAGGACAATCAGCCTTGCTGAAATACGGTGCCGGTGCTGGAAGCGTCCCGCTGTTGGGAGGCACGCTGGACATTCACACCCAGCTGGAAAAGGATATAGCTGCATTTAAGGGTTGTGAGGATGCCATTATATATACTTCAGGATTCGGCTCAAACTGCAACACGCTGTTGGCATTACTGGGAAAGCAGGACATAGCAATTCTGGATCAGTATGTGCATGCCAGTATAGTTGATGGCTGCCAGAGAACCAATGTCAGATATTTCAGGCATAATAACATGGATGCACTGGAAAAAATACTGGCCCGGGCTCAGGATGAGTACGTTACCAAACTGGTTATCGTAGACGGAGTTTATTCAATGGATGGAGATATTGCTCCGCTTAATAAAATCGTAGATTTGGCTCATAGCTATGGTGCATACGTCATGGTTGACGAGGCTCATGCAACCGGCGTCATAGGAAGGAATGGAAAAGGAACCCCGGAACATTTTAGTCTGGAAGGCAAGGTGGACATTGTAGCGGGAACATTCAGTAAAGGGCTGGGGGCTGTCGGAGGCTTCATAGCTTCCAATTCCAAGCTGATTGAATATTTAAGGTTTTATTCAAGAGGTTATATGTTTTCCACTGCCATGACGCCGCAGGCGGCCGGATCGCTTAGTGAAGCCTTAAAAGTCATTACATCAGAGCCGGAGCTCAGACAAAGATTATGGAACAACATAAACTATTTCAGAAACAATCTTCTCAGTCTGGGATTCAATCTGGGTAATGCCGAAACGGCTATTTTCCCCATCATAATCGGGGACGATTGGAAAGTTAAGGAGATGGGCAGACGCCTGCATGAGATGGGAATCTATGTGAATCCGGTATTCTATCCCGCTGTATCAAGAAAATTGTCCAGAATCCGTATCAGTCTCATGGCCGGTCACACAAAGGAACACCTGGATAAGGTGCTGAATGCATTGGAATACCTGGGAAGAGAAGCAGACGTAATAGGTAGTGCTGTAAAAGAGAAAATCGCAGCTACGATAGAATAGCGCAGAAAAGAATTGAGTTTATACAAACCTTTCCAAACTGAATCAAGATCACTTAAGAAATAAGCCGGCAAGTGCATTGCATAACCGGCTTTTTTGTCTTTTAGCTGTTATATGTTATAATACACATAAGGAAGAGGTGAGGCCTTTGGAAGAAGTCATTTTAAGGCAGATGATCGGTTACCACATATACATAAGCATATAAAGCCATATTATACTGTAACTTGTAAAATAGGATTCCGCTTACAGTTTCCTGACAGGACAACTGGATAAGAATATAATCTGGTGAAATTGCTGCTGCTGACTGCTCAAAAATAGGATTACAAACTGACACAAGGTTTAAAACTTGTGGGTGTGGATACAATTATGAATACAGTTTTTTACGATTTGAAAGGATGATTCGATGAATAGTGATTTACTGCAGGTTTCGATAAGAGCACCACAGTCGAAAGCAAAGCAATTAAGACGCCAGGGCTATGTACCCGGAGTACTGTATGGCCGGAATACTACCACCACTCCGGTTCTTTTCAATAAAAACCATGTAGAAAATTTTATCAAGCGTGTGGGTGAAGGAACTGTCTTTGATATAGAGCTTGACGGAATAAAACAAACAGTAAGAATACGTGAAATGCAAAGAGATCCGATTTCCAAAGAAATAATTCATCTGGATTTAATGAATGTGGATTTGGATCAGGAGATAAAGATTAATGTAGCCCTCAGGTTTGAGGGAATGGAGAGTCTGGAAAAGAGCGGTTACATAGTGCAGCAACAGAAGGATTCTATAGAAGTGGAAGGGCTGGCCAGGAACATTCCTTCCTTTGTATCGGTTCCAATGGACGACCTGGCGGAAAAAGGAAACATCAGGGTACAGGATTTGGAAGTTCCGGATGGCATCAGTGTTTTGGATGCACCTGATGACGTAATCGTTTCAGCTCTTACTCCTGCCAAGGAGACAGAAACGGATGAAGATGCAGCAGAAGAAGAGATAGATGCGACTGATAATGACCAGGTTGACCAGTAGGAATCTGATTAGAGTAATATATACGGATAACTCCTGATAATTATAATCAATGCCGAATAATCGTTGAAATATACCATGTTTTGATGTAAACTAATAGTTGCGAAAATGCTTATTATCTGCTTAAGGGAGTTTGGATTATGAAATATGTATATGCGGTACTTACTGTATTAGAGAATAAACCAATCATGCAAACACTAGTCAGCAGCAAGCAATTGACAGGCAGGGAAATTCTCGACAAGGTGATTTTAACAGAAGAAGAAAGAAAAAAATATCGTGATTGGCCGGATGAAAACCAGATATTAGCGGATCTTAACAAACGCCAGGCCATTAGCGTTGAGGTGCAGGAAGTGGAGGTATAAAGCTTTATTTCCCAAATGATATCAGATACCACCACGGTTAAATGAAATAAGAAGAGCTGAAAACCCTTACGACAAAAGTCGAGGGGTTTTTTGCTTCTAATGGCAAAGGCAGCCATAATCATCCCTTTTTCGATGAAGGAGATTTAATCAGTGCGAAGAATAGTACATATGAAGAATAATGGAACGATTTGGATAAAGGGGGCAACTAATTTGCTGACCGGCAGTAAAAGGATAAAAGACATTTTGATCGTAAAACTGAGCGGAGAATTGGATCATCATCATGCAGATGATATCAGAGAGTCCCTGGACATGCAGCTGGAGGACAGTTCCATACGACATTTGATCTTTGACTTAAGGAATCTTCATTTCATGGACAGCTCCGGCATAGGTGTTTTTATAGGCCGATATAAAACCATCAACAAACGGGGCGGGCAGGTGTGCATAACCCATATCAATTCGCAACTGGCAAGGATTATGGATGTATCCGGTCTTTATCGAATCCTGAAAGTATATGACACTGTGGAGAATGCTGTAAAGGACATTAGGGGGAATCAATAATGAAGATAAAAAATGAAATGAAACTGGAGTTTCTGAGCAGATCTCAGAATGAAGCGTTTGCCAGAGCGGCAGTAGCAGCATTTGCGGCCCAGCTGGATCCGACTCTTGAAGAAATAGCCGATATTAAAACAGCTGTTTCGGAAGCCGTCACTAATGCTATCATACATGGTTATGACAATCCTAACGAATATGTAAGAATAACAACTCGGATTTATGACAATTGCGTAGAAATAGAAGTATTGGATCATGGAAAGGGAATAGAAGATATAGAATTGGCCAGGCAGCCTCTCTATACCTCCAAACCGGAATTGGAGCGCTCAGGAATGGGTTTCACAGTCATGGAATCCTTTATGGATGAGGTTGAGGTTAGTTCTGCACCCGGCCAGGGAACAAAGGTCAGAATGATCAAATATATACAAGCGGATGCCTCTGAAACGGAGAGAGAATGATGAATACCATACCGGAATTTCGTGAAGAGGACAGAAAGCTTCTTTCTCACGAAGAAACCCTGATCCTGATAGAGAAGGCTCAGAACGGTGATGACGAAGCCAAGGAAATACTGGTACGGAAAAACATGGCTCTGGTAAAAAGCTTGGTTAAGAAATTTTTGAACAGGGGCCATGATTATGAGGATTTGTTTCAGCTGGGTTCCATCGGCCTGATAAAGGCTATTCAGAATTACGATGCCAAATACAATGTGCGTTTTTCCACCTATGCTGTGCCTATGATAGTGGGAGAGATAAAACGCTTCCTCAGGGATGATGGTATGATTAAGGTCAGCCGTTCCCTTAAGGAGTTGGTGAACAAGTCAGCTGCTGCCCGGGAACAGTTAAAAATCAGACTGGGCAGAGATCCCAGCATTCAGGAAATTGCAGATGAAGTCGGGCGCACGCCGGAAGAAATTGTCTATGCAATGGATGCTGTACGGACACCGGCTTCCATTTATGATGTGATATATGAAGACGAGGATAATCCGATTTTGCTCATTGATAAGGTGTCAGAGAAGAGCTCTGAAGTGGATGAGGCAATGAAACGCATCACATTAACCGATCTGCTGTCCAGGCTGAATAAAAGAGAGAGAGCAATTATTATAATGCGGTATTTCCGTGATAAAACCCAGAGTGAGATTGCTGAAATGCTGAATATATCCCAGGTACAGGTCTCACGCATTGAGAAAAAAATATTGGCAAAAATGCGGGATATGATATAGGGGGACGGTTCTCGATATATGGGGACAGTTCTCAATTTTTTATTTTTGGGGAAAATTGAGAACTGTCCCCATAGTTTGGGAATAATTGAGAAGCGTCCCCATAAATAGAATAATTATCAAGATACTGCAGACAATATGTAAAGCGTATCAGGAATTCTATGAGCAAGGCAGGAATGATTGAAAATTGGCTAAGCGAAACAAGAAAAAGATGAAATGGCTTGTCGTAGCTCTGGTTGTCATATTAGTCGGTGCGATTTCAGTCTGGACCTTTCTAAGTCAAAAAGCCAACCAGAACAGGACATATTCTGGTGCAAAGTTTATAGAGCTTTATTCAGGGAGCATCTCATATGGAAAGTTATGAGGTCTATTTTCAATTTAAGCCCTTTTATCAAAAGAAGTCCGGAGAAAGGGCCCTTCTTTCAGATTTTATCGAAGTCAGTGCAGCAGAAGAGATCAAGAAGCAGATAGACAGAATAATCGTCTTTCCACATGGGATAAACGCTCCTGTGCGGCTTACTGCAATACAGATTGTTCAATTAATCCATCAGGCTGTCAATAGGGTATCTGTTATTCCTATCGGAGAATCATCTGCCTTATATGAACCAGTGCAGGAAGAAAAGGATAACCCCCTGCTGGTTTTTCTGAGAGTTGCTTTTTCCGCTGTGCTTCTTTTTTTCGGTTCAGCTTTGGCCATTATGTATTTTCATGCAGATGTCAACATGAAAGAAGTCCATCAGACTGTTTACCAGTTTATCAGCGGCAAGAAGGCTGCTCAGCCTGTTTTGTTTTCCATATCTTACTCCATAGGGATAGGTGCAGGGATTGCCATATTTTTCGAAGTTATAAACAAGCTTAAGAACAAGGAAAATCCGGGTCCTCTGGAACTGGAAATACATCAGGCGGATAAAGAGATTAGGGATTACCTCAGAGATCAGGAAGGAAAAAAAGAAAATTGATAAAATGCATGCTGATCATTTTAATTCCCTTATCAGGCGGCCTCGCTGTCGGTTCAAGTGTAGCTGCATTCTTCGTAGTATTGGGTGTTACTGTAAAAATAGTTAAGTTAAGTAAAAGGGAAGAATACCTTGTTTTCTATCAGCTTAGTCTGGTATTGGGAGCACTGCTTTCATGTGTGATCTACTTTTTTGATTTTTCTTTGAAGCAGTTTAGTTTGTTGGCTGTACCAATCGGATTGTTATTTGGAATTTTTACAGGCATGGTTGCAGCTGCGCTGACAGAAACGCTGGACATTATTACTATAGCTGTAAATCAGCTTAAAATCACTAAATGGCTGTACCTCATAGTTTTAGTCATTATCCTGGGAAAGGCTGCCGGTTCTTTGCTCTTTTTTCTGTTCCCGGGTTTTTAAATGTATTGATAGAATAATAAGCGAAGACAAAATAAGAGACCCTGTCAAATACACGGGTCTCTCTTAATTTTGTAAAGCTGCTTTACGTTTTTATTTTATTACTGTTCTATCTGCCCCTGCGGCCGGAGCGATTGTTGTTATTTCCCTGATTGTCACTGTTATCATCATCGTTATCAGTATCGCCATCCTCATTTCCATTTCCGTTATCGGGGCCTCTGTTAACGGAATCCCAGAAATCAGCATCAAAGATTGATTCATAGGTATTCTTCAGGTTGTCTATTTCTGCCAATACCTGGTCCGTGAGGAAGGGCGGCAGCTCTGTATAGAAAGGTTCATCCTTCCCTGGCAGCGGCAGTGATTCAATTTTCAAAGCCTCTCTTAACTTATTAATTGCCTTGTTCAGCGAATCTATCTCCTGCTGCTTGAGGTATGAGGAATACCTGTTTATATTTTCAGTAATCTGGGCTATCAGCTGCTCGGCCTGCTGAGTCAGGCTTTCCCTCAGTTCTTCGCCGGTACTCCATTCTTCATCATGCAGCGGACAGAACATCTCTCTGTGATCTTTATTGTTATAGTCATATTGCTCCATGTCATCCAGGCTTCGGAATGCGCCGGCAAGAGACTTTATCTTTTCCAGCTGCTCGTCTGTTAACTGCTGATATAGAGAATCCTTGGGAAGAATGATTACGGATTTTGTTATCAGATGATCTTCCGGACAATAAGGAGAAGGTAATTTCCCGGAATAGCCGCAGATCGTAATTTTCTTATGCATATCACATTCTTCTTTTGGAACTGCTTCCTTGGGGAAATATTCCACTGATGTTTCCGGACACTCATCGTTGGGCAGCTTACCGGATATTGTACATATCTTTACAGCTTTTACACCATCCGGAACCTCATCATAGAATGGCTTGTTCTCAAGACCTTCATGGATTCTCTCCATAAAAGCCTTCCATAGCGGTGCAGCTGCTTTTCCGCCTGTAGTCTCATCCCGCAGGGAGATGTTGTGAGTATCATGCCCGATAACAACAGTTGCAGTATAATATGGAGTGTATCCTCCAAAAAACACACCTCTGTAAGAAGCATTGGTGCCTGTCTTACCGGCAATGCTCATATTTTTGAAGGCTGCTCTTTTCCCTGTACCGTTTTGAATTACATTCTGAAGCCAATCGGTAATAATAAAAGCTGTACTTTCCTTAAAAGCAGCCAGGGTCAGCTGAGATTTGTTATCTAAGAGTACATTACCGTCCTTATCCAATACTTTCACTATCGATGTAGGTTCCCTGTATACACCTTTATTGGCCAGTGCTCCGTAGGCTGCTGTCAACTCAATCATGTTTATGGCACCACTGCCCAAAGACAGGTGGGATCCATGAGCTTCCTCCACATAGCCCTTCTCGGTAATGCCCAACTCCTTGAGCTTGTTGACGGAATATTCTATTCCTACCCGCTCCATCAGGGTTCTTGCAGAGGAAATATTATAGGATTGCTGTATTGCTCTCCTGGCAGTGATGGGACCGTTAAACTGGGTATCGGTATAGTTGGAAGGATAACCCTTTCCATCAGGGTCATCCCATCCTTTTATGGGAACAGGAATATCCTCTATAATGATGCCTCCGGGATAACCTGCCTCAATAAAGGGAGCATATACGGACAATGGCTTGATGGCAGAACCAGGTGCCCATGGAAGATCAGCTCTATTATTCCAGAAGCGCTCCTGAGGATCCATTCTTCCACCAACCAGCGCTCTGAGCTCACCGGTAGAGTGATCCAGTACGACTGCAGCTGCCTGGGGCTGAGGGATGTCGATGACTCTGTCGCCTATTTTTTCCCGCTTAATGTTGTCCTTGGAGTGCTTGGTACTTGGATAGTTGTCATAATTATAGATGGTATCTTCCAATATCTCCTGGATCCCGGGATCCAAAGTTGTGTATATATGCAGACCGCCGGTCAGGATGAGGTCATTGGCCATCTTTTTGCCTTCTGAGCCCTCCCAGCCGTAAAGTTCCATCAGTTCTGATACCAGATCGTTAATCACATATTCCACAAAATAGGGATGGTCGTATAGTTTTAGATTGCTGGATTCCTCCAATACGACGAAACCCTTATTCTTAACACTGTCCGGATTCTTTGGATCGAATTTGGCTCTTTCATATTCTGATTTAGTAATAAAGCCATTTTCATACATAAGACGAAGGACCAGGTTTGTTCTTTCATAGGTTACTTCAGGTTTATTTCTTCTGTAAAAGTTTAGTCTTGGATCGTATCGTGAAGGATTTTTGGTAATCCCGATGATGGTAGCGCATTCCCGTAAAGTTAAGTCCTTCAGTTCCTTACCAAAATAATCCATAGCAGCAGCTTTTACACCATAATTCCTGCTTCCCAGATAAATGGTATTCAGGTAGGCTTCCAGTATTTCTTCCTTTTCATACTCCTGCTCCAGCTGCATAGCCAGGTAAGCCTCCTGAATTTTTCGCTTATAGGTTTGTTCAAAGCTCAGCATGGTGTTTTTAATCAGCTGCTGTGTGATAGTACTGCCGCCCTGGACTGATTCATTTCTCAGATTGTTGATGAAAGCGCCTGCAAGCCGCTTGTAATCCAATCCGTTATGGGCATAAAAACGGACATCTTCTGTAGCAATAAGGGCCTCCTGCAGTTGTTTGGGAATTTCATCCAAAGGAGCCCAGATACGATGTTCGAGACCTTTGTATTCGGTAATAAGTTCACCATTCATGTCATAAATGAATGAGGTCAGGCTTTGATCCTCTATACGGCCTATATCCAATTCAGGAGTACCGTCAACATAAGCCTTGGCAACACCCAGCAGTGCCCCAAAACATGCAAATCCAATAATGAGAATAGCAATGACAAAGAGCTTTATAGTAGTGACGAATACCGAGAGCAGAAAATTTGGCTCTTTCTTTCTGCTGGTAAATAAGCTCAGCAGACGGTTTCCAGAATGGCTCTTTTTCTTGTTTCCATTCTCTTTGCTGGTATTCTTTGTATCCATAAGACCTCCATTATTCTCTGTATCTGTAGCATACACATTTATTTTTTCTATATTATAACATAATAATTCAATATCTACTTTACTTTATTATTACAATTATATTTCAAGCCTTTATTTTAATAACAATTGTAATATGGCATGCACAAAAAGTAAAGATATTTCAATACATTGCTATAAGGCATAAGCTTTTGTGCAGGCTGTGTTTGCCTTAAAATATAGCCATGCCTGACAAACTGATAACTGTCACATATCAGCAGCATTACTCATAATATATAAGGGGAGGTGTGCACGATGTTCAGCATGAAATCGCGAAGCAAGCTGCTCCTTATCCTGGGCTGTCTCATGCTGGCTGCTTTGCTGGTATTTATTCTGATAGATGCCGGAATTAAGCCTGCCATAATTGCCATGTCCGAGGCAAAGGTCGAATACATAGCGGTATTGGCCATGAACAACGCTGTTAATAAGATTATGGGGAGCAATATAAAATACACCGACCTGACTGATGTACTAACCGACAAGAATGGCAAAATAACTATGATCCAGTACAATACAATATTAATCAATACTTTAGCCCGGGATACCTCCACTCTGGCGCAGGATGAAATTAGAACGCTGGGTGCAGAAGGAATTACCGTACCTTTGGGCTCCATTACAAACAGCAAGCTGTTGTCGGGCAGGGGACCGGATATCAAAGTCAGAATAATCCCTGTAGGTTCCGTGTCCACAGATTTCAGTGATGAATTCATACAGGCAGGCATCAACCAGACAAGACACAAAATCTACCTGGAACTTAAAACACAGGTGCGTATTATTGTTCCTTTGGGAAGCGATATAATCAATGTTTCCACCAGAGTGCCCATTACCGATACAATAATAGTTGGAGATGTGCCTGATTCCTATGTTAATGTGGATAATGAAGATCAAATGCTGAACCTGGTTCCCGATGGGGATTAACCTCCAGACATCTCCCGTAGCTTTACAGCCCGTTTTTCATATGATATTATAGTACCAGTCAATTCTCTTTCAGGAGGTTTATATATGGCCGGTCATTCAAAATGGGCTAACATAAAACATAAAAAAGAAAAAACTGATGCACAGAGAGGAAAAATATTCACAAAAATAGGAAGGGAAATAGCGGTAGCTGTAAAAGAAGGCGGCGGCAGCGACCCTAATGTCAATTCCCGGCTCAAGGATGTAATTGCAAAAGCCAGGGCAAACAATATGCCTAATGATAATATTATGCGAAGCATCAAGAGGGCAGCCGGTGAAGGGGAGACTGTCCATTATGAGAACGTAACATATGAAGGGTACGGACCTAATGGGGTTGCCGTAATCGTAGAGGTTCTGACAGACAATCGAAACAGAACAGCCAGTGAAATGAGATATATATTTGACAGAAACGGCGGAAGTCTGGGAGCAACCGGATGTGTTGCCTGGATGTTTGATCGCAAGGGCCTGCTTGTTATAGAAAAAAGTAAAGTTTCGGATGAGGATGAGCTAATGCTGACAGCCATCGAGGCAGGTGCGGAAGATGTTGCCGAAGAATCTGAAGTATATGAAATATACACCAGTCCCACGGAGTTTTCATCGGTTCGTGAAGCCCTGGAGCAGGCAGGATATGCTTTTGCCTCAGCAGGCCTGGAAATGATTCCCCAGAATACCGTGCAAATGGATGAGGAACAGGCGCAAAAGGTGGTCAGACTCATCGACATGATGGAGGACAATGACGACGTACAAAATGTCTACCACAATGCTGATTTTCCGGATGATTTCATGCCATAAAGAGGTCTTAAACATAATCCGGCCATAATATGGCAGACTTGATTTGTTACCGGACAGAAACCTTCTGCATACTATAATATAAAATGCGGAGGGTTTTTTATGTCTGACAGAAACAATATTAGCGATAGATTTAATGCTGATGCAAGGACTGTGAATGAAATACTTCTGCCTTATAATAGAGAAAAGGCAGTTGAATATGCGGATACATGGGCTCTGGGAAGAAATCCGGCATTTTATGATTACTCCCATCTGGGCGGCGACTGCACCAACTTTATATCCCAATGCATATATGCCGGCTGCGGTATTATGAATTATACCAGGGATCTGGGCTGGTATTACAACAATGCCAACGACAAAGCTCCGGCCTGGACCGGTGTACCCTACCTCTACAATTTCCTGACGAGAAAAACTGGAGGTCCCGGACCGATTGGGCGGGAAATCCATGTATCCGATGCAGAGCCAGGTGATATAATTCAGCTGTCTTTTCGGGAAACGTCAGGATTCAGTCATTCCCTTATTATAGTAAAATGCGGTCAGCCGCCGTCTATAGGCAATATTTTCATAAATACACACAGCTATGATCGAAAGGACTATGGGCTATCCAACTATTTCTGGACCAGAATACGGTTTATAAAGGTTATTGGTACAAGAACATAAGAAGATATCAGGAATAACACGAAGTATTATCAATACGTATCTATGCAAATTTCAAACATACCTTGTATAAGCACTATGTATAAATAAAATGAAAAAATATAAATGCGAATATTATGAATAGAATAGTATCAATGTGCAAATGTCTATAAACTCAGAATAAGCAGCGTTCAGTCACAACGTACACGGGTATACTGAAATGGCAGATGCCGTGTCTTATACGTATTTCAATGCAGTCTGGCTTAAAGGAATTCGTATACTATGCATGAATAACACTGTGTATGTATAATGTGATAAAAAATGGAAACACTATTATTCGAAGGCTCTTTTATTGGAGGGATAATAGTGTTTTTTCAAAAACACAAAAGAATACTTGTATTGGTTCCGGGATTGATATTAGCTTTGGCTGTTGCTGTGTTTTCTTATGGATATTTAAAACGCCTTCCTGAAATATACGGACGTATCCATCAGATAAACAACAATGACAGGGAAGATGATCTTTCGAATGAACAGAAAGCGCTGCAATCTGATGAAACAGACCGGCAGGCTGTTTATACTGTCTATACCGATTTAATCGGCAAGGACTCCATAATGGTGCTGGAGCGTTATTATACCGGCTGCGGGCATTATCTGATTGAAGAGCATCCAATGGAAAACAGATACATCGGCAAAAACAGGGAAGAGCTTGCACAGGCTTATCCAAACTGGACACTGAAACTGTTTACCCCTCAAAGGCTGGTGCTGCGGACTGAGATTGACAGCTATTGCCCCGATCATTACATGATAAAAGAGGAAAACGGTTTTCTGGTTATCTTCCGGCCGGATAAGGATACAGGAATTATGCTTATAGTGGAAGCGACCAACATACGATTGGAGCGGCTGGATTCCAGACTGCAGGAGCAACT
>DUOA01000095.1 GCA_012839095.1 Clostridiales bacterium | reverse complement strand
TGGGTTCATTTTTCTTCCTTCAATATCTTCAGCCTTTCTTCATATTCCTCCTGACTTATCTCGCCGCGTGCAAAACGTTCACGAAGAATATTGACCGCATTGTCCTGTCTTGCCTGATGTACATATCTGGAATCGGAATTGCTTCGTGACAGCCTGACAACTAAAAATATAATTCCGATTATCAGAAGTACCCAAAGAAGCATCATTAATAAACCGCTGCCCAATACGCGCATGGGAATCATATCAGAAAACCACCTCCTGCCGTGCATTCCTACTGCATCAAAAGCATTCTGCCATCCTAAGCAAAAGCTCATAAGCAACCTCCTCTCCGGGAATAAATCTTTCATGAAAAGCCGTATGCTTATATATAACCTCTTTTTATTCAAAATATCCAGCAGCGTGAGGAAGTTATATTATGAAAAACGGCAATTTGATTGCTGCTTGATGGCAAAGAGTGTAATATATGGGTAATGAGATCCATGCTTTGTGTTTATCGAACTAATATCAGCAATAGATAATGATATAGTAATTGGTCAGATAGATAGTGTATGCAGTATTTTTAGAGGTGAGATATGTCTGAAATCGCTAAACCTAAAAAACGTTCATATATCAGGCTGAAGCTGGGCAAGGCCTGCTATGGGATGCTGCGGAAAGTGCTTTGGCTCAGAATGAACAGAATATTTGCATCCGCTTTTCAGCAGGAGAAACTGCCTTTTTCGTACTTTTCTCATAGAACAATTCTGCTTAGAAGGCTCAAAGATGTGGATATGTGGCTGCAGCATAATAAAATAACCAATTTGAAAATTGCCGTCAAAAGGCTTAATGGACTTATTATCCGGCCGGGGGAGGTTTTCAGCTATTGGTACCTGATTGGAAAGCCGTCGAAAAGGAAAGGCTATGTTGATGGAATGATTCTGGAAAACGGAAAATTTCGTGCAGGGACAGGCGGAGGCTTGTGTCAATTATCCAACCTGATATTTTGGATGACAATCCATACACCGCTGACGGTTATTGAACGCCACAGACATGGATACGATGTATTTCCCGATTCCAACAGAACACAGCCTTTCGGAAGCGGGGCAACCTGCTTTTATCCCCATGGTGACCTGATGATCCAAAATAATACACAGGACACTTATCAGCTTCTTGTATCTGTCGGGGATAAGTTCCTTGAAGGGGAATGGCGTGTATCATCAAAGCCTGTATATAAATTTAAGGTAATGGAAAGAAATCATAGAATGAAGAGCGAGCCTTGGGGAGGATACACCAGACACAATGAACTGTACCAGCAGAAATTTGATCTTAGGGGAAATTTGATAGAGGAAAAGCTAATTATTAAGAACTCCGCAATAATGATGTATTCACCTTTACTGGAGGAGGCTTCCAATTAAAATGCATCGCAAGGTCAGGCAAATATATAAATAAATATATAAACTAATACATGAACAAATATTCATATGAGTATTGACATATTTAACCGCTCAGCATATAATGATATCAGGATACATGAATACTGGTTCATATGTCTGGAATAAGGGAAGGTTAAGGTGATACCATGGCAAGGCGCAATGTCCCCATAGAAAAATGTGATTGTGATATCATCCATCAGGAGGTCGTAGACAGGGTAAGAGGCAGATTGCCCCAGGAGGAAACCCTCTATGATTTGGCAGAATTTTTCAAGGTATTCGGCGATTCCACCAGAATACGGATCCTTTGGGCATTGACCGAATCCGAGATGTGTGTCTGTGACATTGCCAATCTCCTGAACATGACCCAATCCGCCATATCTCATCAGCTGCGGGTGCTTAAGCAGGCTGCCCTGGTCAAAAACAGAAGAGACGGCAAGGTGGTCTATTATTCTCTGGATGACGATCATGTTCAGCAGATACTTGAACAGGGTATGAGCCATATTAATGAAAAATAGCCAATGTATCATCTTCTTTTTTTACAGAACACTTGAACAATTGCTTTAGTGTTCATATGTAATGATTCCACTAAATATTTTAACAAGCATCAGGGGGAAACTACCATGAAAAAGAAATTTTTATTAAAAGGCCTGGGGTGTGCAAATTGTGCGGCAAAGATGGAAAATGCCATCTGCAAGCTGGACGGCGTCCAGGACGCAACAGTTAATTTCATGACCTCAAGGCTGATTATTGAGGGCGAAGAAGAAAAAATGCCTGTCATTATTCAGGAGGCAGAGAAAATAATAAAAAAACTGGAACCGGATGTCAGAATAACCAAGGCTTGAAGGAGATAAAGGGTAATGAGAAGGCGTATTTGGCGGATAGGCATATCGGCAGCAATCTGGATTGCAGCCGCTCTGACTGTGAAAAATATGAAAGGGGCACAGCTTGCCCTTTTTCTGACTGCTTATGCGATTGTCGGCTGGGACATCGTAGCCAGGGCAGCCCGCAATATACTGCACGGTAATGTATTCGATGAAAACTTTCTTATGAGCATTGCCACAATCGGAGCCTTTCTCATTGGGGAGTATCCTGAGGGAGTGGCTGTTATGCTCTTTTATCAGATAGGAGAATTGTTTCAGGATTATGCGGTGGATAAATCCAGAAAATCCATAGCCGGCCTGATGGACATCCGACCGGATTTCGCCAATGTCAGGCATGGAGATGAGCTGGTGCAAATGG
>DUOA01000012.1 GCA_012839095.1 Clostridiales bacterium | reverse complement strand
TGCGCACTCAGCAACATTCAGCGTACCAAATACATTGTTCTTTATAGCTTCCTGCGGGTTCTCCTCCATCAACGGAACATGCTTATGGGCTGCGGCATGAAAAACAAGTTCAGGCCTGTAAGTGCTGAAAACCTGTTCCATCCGGGACTGATCCCTGACTGAAGCAATCAGCACCTTCTGTTCCAACTCAGGATACCGCCTTTTTAACTCCTGCTGCAGGTCATATGCATTGTTTTCATAGATATCCAAAATTAGCAATTGCTTTGGTTTGAATGTAGCTATCTGCCTGCACAGTTCCGAACCGATGGAGCCTCCGCCGCCGGTTACCAATACTACCTGATTCGAGATATATCCACTGATGTTATTCATGTCTAATGTGACAGGATCACGGCCTAATAGATCCTCAATCTGCACATCCCGTATATGTCTGATAGATACGTCTTCATTAATCAGATTGTATATTGAAGGCAAAATCTTTAATTTGCAGTTAGTTCCTTTGCACTCATTCAATATGGCAGACTGAACCTTTCGGGGAGCAGAAGGTATTGCCAGTATGACTTCGTCTATATTGAGTTTCTTTATAATATGCTTTACTTTTTCATGCCCGCCATAAACCTTTACTCCCATGATTGTTGAGCCATGCTTAGCCTTGTCGTCATCCAGGAGTGCAACAGGAACAAGACCCATTTCAGGATGCCTTTTCAACTCACGAATTACCATAACACCGGTATGTCCGGCTCCTATAATTAAAGCCCTCCTTATATCCTGTTCAAGGTTGACAGAAAAAGACTGAAATATCATTCTCAGTATGCGGTAGCCAAGCCTGCTCATTCCCAGGAAAATAGTGTTATAAACCACAATAAGGAAATAAACACTGTATGCTACCTGAATATTCAGTAGTTTAGTAACAGCAAAAAAGGCGACGCCGGTAACCCCACTGGAAAATAGAATATACAACAATTCCTGAATGCTGGCATACTGCCATAAGCTTCTGTATAAACTGAAACATGCGTTGCAGATAATACCTATCGATATAAGACAACTCCAGATAATAAACCATTCGCTAAGATAATATCTGGTCAATTGCACACCGAATTTAGTAGCAATCGCCAGATACATGGCCAGGGTCAGCAAAAAAATATCAAGTAACACAAAAGTCAGCTGTCGGATTATTCTCATAGCGCTCACCTCACTCCCTAAGATACATAATAATCAGCCAAAAAGCATAGTTCTACCCCGTGCCCCCGTTCAGCGGCATCAAAGAGTTACACTATGCCCTCACTCCAAGAGACCTTGCGCCGAAACAGCAAGGTCCTTGTTATGATTATTGGAAAATTCTTCATTATTTATACTGTTCATTATTTCATTCTATACCATAATACAGCCATATGGGATAGAATATTTATTATTACAGCTTATTAATCAGACAAAAAGTACAATTGAATTATAACATATGGGCAGGAGATATACAATAATACAGTAATTTGACGAAAAATGACAATGGTCTGTTCGAGTCTTGCTTAGGTACATCCAAATGCAAACACATCGGGACAATATTATTATTTTGTAAGCGTCAAATAGAATAGGACATGAAAACTAAATATCATTCTTCCTCTTCCCAAGCATACAGCTCAGGCTCTTTTTTAGACGTTGGTATAAAAACCCTTTCAGGTAAAACGGTGCTGTCTGGCAATAGATCTTCAGCAGACGCCGCATATCCAGGCTTGCCAAGATTCGGCATCTGGGTTAGAACCCACATTAAGTACTCAAAAGGATT
>DUOA01000011.1 GCA_012839095.1 Clostridiales bacterium | reverse complement strand
GGCTGGTTGCTTGATATAACCGGCCAGGCTTTATATAATATTGGAAGATAATATATTAGCAGCAACTATTCAGGAAGGAAAATGACATGAACAAGAGCAGAGTAATTGATTTAGATTCGCATCTGAAGCCATATATTGGGCGCATTACATTTGATTTATTAGGTGAGAAAGAAGCTTGTGTTGCCTGCCAAAGGCTTAATGAGGGTTTATTTAAAATTCATCTGGAATTCTCTTTGGACAGCGAGCTTAAGCAGGATGACTGGCAGATTAACATAAGACCTTCGTTTAATCCCGTTTTTCACTGGGCTCCCCATCTGACCCCAACCGAAAATCACATAATAGACCAGCATAGTTTTCATTCACCCGCCCTGATCGGCTGTGATGATAACCGAATGCTTGCTGTTATACCTGACCTTGATATAATGCTAAGCGGCACTCCGGTCAGATGGTATATGGACATGGACGCACAAAATAATGAATTTATCCTTGGCATGAGCGAATATCAGGTGAACGAGCATGTGCTTTATAATAGAAGAGCCGGTGCTGTCTATCCGTCAGGCAAGGTGGAAATGGGTTTTTACATAATGGTTTCAGATGATAAAGAAAAAATCTTTAATCCTTTTCGTCAGATTCTGGATTTCTTGTGGAGCAATTGGGGCAGCAAGTTGTTTAACGAGGGCTATCCTTTGAAAGGCAGCCTCATGCCCTATGTAAAGCACACTTATAAGTGGGCTTTTGATGGCTGGAAGAAAAGCGTGTGGCAGGAGTTTGACTTAAATGGCAAGAAAGCAGGAGCCCCTGTATTTATTGTCGATGTAACCCAGAGCCCGAATTATAAGGGAGTCAGAAATGAAAGGGAGTTTCGCTCCATCTGGAATCAGGCCTGGTTCAGTTCCCTCCGATCTGCCCAGGGGCTGTTCAGGTACGGGAAACGCACCGATAACAATGACTATATTCAAAAAGCCATGCTGATGAAGGAACTGGCCTTATCCGCACCCATGAATAAGGGGCTCTTTCCATCCGTGATAGCCACGGAGATGGAGGAGTTTGTCTACGACGGTAAGAGATACAACCGCTCCAGGGGCTGGGATACCTTATACTGGGGTAATTCCAACAGGAATCCTTTTACGCGGGATGCCAGGGTTTCGCCCTATCATATCCTGGACATGAGTTTTACTGCATTTTTGATGCTGCAGTGGTATGAGGAGCTTGAAAAGGATGAGAGACTGCTGGATTATGCAGTCAAATACGGGGATGCGCTCACAGAACTGCAGGACGATAAAGGTTATTTCCCTGCCTGGATCGATACCAAAACACTTAAGCCCATGGGTGTTTTGGATGAATCTCCTGAGACGAGCATGTCTTCCACGTTTTTGTTGAAGCTTTACCGGATTACAAATAATGAAAAGTATCTGGATTCTGCATTGAAAGCAATAGAAGTAGTGTGCAAGGAAATCGTACCCATAGGAAGATGGGAAGACTTTGAGACCTACTGGTCCTGTTCCTCTTTTGGCAATAGCACTCATGTTAACCGAAAGTTTGAACGTAACAACATGTATAAGCAGAACACCTTATCCATGTTCTGGACGGCAGAGGCTCTTTACCATTCCTATAAAATTACAGGGGAGAGGAAATACCTGAGATTCGGCCAAAGATGTCTTGATGAGATGTTAATGAAGCAGGCATCCTGGCAGCCTCCTTATATTTATGTGAATGCAGTCGGCGGATTTGGAGTTATGAACTGCGACGGTGAATGGAATGATGCCAGGCAGAGTCTGTTTGCAGAACTCATCATTCTGTATGGGTTGGAGCTCAATAAAAAGGAATACATAGAGCGTGGACTGGCAGCCCTTAGAGCCTCCTTTGTTATGATGTACTGCCCGGAAAATCCGGAGGTAAAGATGCTCTGGGAGAAGGTTTGGCCTTTCTTCAATGAAAAGGATTACGGATTCACCATGGAAAACTATGGGCATGGTGGCCTTGTCAACCCGGAAGGAGACGGAATGGGCAATTTCACCATCTTTGACTGGGGCAATGGCTCGGCAGCTGCAGCTTACATGAGGATACTCGACAATTTTGATCTGGATGTGTAATACAGATAGAAAAATTGTCTTGATTTGTTTTTGATTATAAGCTATAATGGAATTCGTCAGCGAAAAAGGAAGCAAGCTGACGAACATGGGGGAGTAGCTCAGTTGGCTAGAGTGCCTGACTGGCAGTCAGGAGGTCGAGGGTTCAAGTCCCTTCTTCTCCACCAAAATTACCTGAAAACCCGCTGTTTAAGCGGGTTTTC
>DUOA01000094.1 GCA_012839095.1 Clostridiales bacterium | reverse complement strand
GGAGGATTTCCCAGAACTACATCAAAGCCTACTTTATTATCAGACTGAAATACATCGGGGAAAGCAAGATGCCAGTGGAAAAATTTATATTGACTTGCCAGCAGATTAACTGTATGTTTTATTTTCGAATCAACATACTCAGATCCTTTTGTTGCAGCCTCAAACACATTATGAGTGATAACCTCATCATTTCTGGTTTTCGAACAGACAAAAGCTGCACACCATGTATCAGCGGCAAACTTTTGTATTTTATATTCTCTGGAATTTATTATCTGTTCATATTTTTTCTTCTTATCATGAATATCTTCGATAGTGTCATCATCGGTAAGCTCCAGGTACCCCCATTCAGAAGCAACATCTTCCATATTGCTCCAAAACTCAGAGTTTACAGCTGTCCAACTAATCTGCCCTTCTCTTTCCTCTCTATTGTGTCTTTTATAATCACTGCATACCCTTCTGTCATCCCCCTCAATAGGGGTAAATGCATCATCAGGTATGCCTGACTTCATCAAATCGGGTATTGTTCCCAATAAGCTGTTACCACATTGTATGTGATGATCAAGAAAGCTTAAGGGCTTTCCGGGCTCAAGGGATTCCATCCAAAGGCTGATTTTGGTCAGTTCAACAGCCATTTCGTTTACATCCACACCATATATGCAATTGCTTATTACATCTCTCAATGCTTTTCTCTGCACTTTAGGTATAGGTTCATCATATCCCGACCTTATGATTGCCAGACGTTTTGCAATACGATGGGCAGCGGCAATCAAAAAGTGGCCGCTTCCACAGGCAGGATCACAAACCTTAATATTCAATACAGCCTGTTCGGGATCTTCATGTTTGCAGGCTTCATCGAGTACAGGGTCAAGGGCTGTGTCAAGCAGAGAGTTAATCAGACTTGAGGGGGTATAAAAGCTTCCTGTGGTCTTTCTTTCATTTCCTCCTGCGGTGGACAGTTCAAAAGTATCCGCACTTAAATTCAGAACCGGATGCAGCTCCAAAAGCGATTCATATATACTGCCCAGCTCCTCAGTGCCAAGATTTTTATAATCAATCTGCCTTCGAACATTGTTGCTGCTTATATATGATAAGGAGCGGACTGCTTCAAGCAAATCCCGGTTAGAAATCTCACAATTAATGATGTCACAGACTGCCTCTTCGGACCAAAGGAAGCCTCCAAGCGCAGGCAAAGCCAGCTCAGGACATCCGCTGTATAACTTCTGCATAACCAGCCTGAGGCCAATATATAAGTCGCTGTGTTTGCTTCCCCTTCTCTTTTCAGCAAGACTCCTTAATTTCCTGGTAGAGTAATAATTATTGTATCGTTGCTTTGCCTCTGCAGGTTTTTCAGGTTCAAGCAGAATATCCCTGTCTTCAGCTGCAAACAAGAAAATCAGTCGGTATACCAAACGCAACAGTTGTCTGTAATAATCCATGCCAGATAAGATGCCGTTACGAAGTTTATCCTTCAATTCTACATTTCCCTGATGTGAAATAAAGCCTCTGCCCAGGGCTGTAATAGCCAGTTCTACCCCTTCCCTTATCTTGTCAAGGGCACGGGTGCCTTGCTCTTTGGCTGCCTGGGACCATTTTTCAAGCCAGCATTCCTCAGGCCGTTCCGATTCCACCCTCGACTCATGGCATAAAAGCCAAAGCAATACAAAATCTGAGTATACTTCCCCTTCCATCATAGATTCAAGGTCAAATTCTATATATGAAAGTCTGGTCAAGCTTATATTATCACGCAACACTCTTAATATCCGGCCATTAGAAACCATACCCCACAAATACTCTTTTTTCCGGTTTAGCAATTCCTGCACCATGCTGTGAGGGCTCATGCGGGCAGCGCCTGCAACGCCAGCTGTACGGCGGTCAATTTCAACTCTATATCCAACCAGGTGTATCGGAACATGATTCCAAAAATGAGATAAGGGATACCTTTTACCCTCTATCTCTATTCCTTTGCTTGGCAGGAGCCTTCCGTATCCAAGTTCCCTAAAAAGAACCAAAAGCCATCTTTCCCGGGTCAGCGTTGTTGCAATTTCATCAGACGGCAGCTTTTCCAACCCGGATTTGAAGGATGTCCATGCATTAAGCAAACGGTTCCAGGATCTGTTAATAACCTCATTCAGCCTTTCGCCTCTTATAAGATGATAATTTCCAGGGTCCAGTCCGCCTAAGGTGTTGTCATTTTCAATTATACGCTGTAAAGTTTCAGGTGGCAGTATCCCGCCTTCAATTCTGACAGTAGTGAAAATTTCCCTGTTTTTCAACTGCATAGTATCGCTCCTAGCTAACCGGTAAATAAATATATATGCCTAAAATATCAGGCGGCAGATGCGGCTCAACCCTATAAGTGATACCCGTCAGATTGGATGCTGCCCTGACCCTTCTATGAGCATCCAGCAATTCCTTGCCCCGGAGTTGAGCTAAATCATTTATATGTGGTTTAATATGACTGAGGTTCCCAATCAGGCTGTTTAAGAAATAGCGCTTCTGGTCCAAATTAAGGTTTCCGTCCGGCAGCGCAGCCAATACAGATTCTATTTCTTCATCGTTTAACCATATGGGATTTAAGGGAGATCCTGAAAAAGCTATAACCTGACAATCTTCGGCAAGCTGCGGCCATTCTTTGCTGCTTTGTTTGGTTATAATATGATATCGCAGTCTTATCAGAAGAATAGTAGTTCTGACGTCTACCTTCCTTGTACGTACTACTCCGCATCGGCGCGCCGGAGAATCGCTTAGAGGATCTAAAGCAGCATTCAACACATATGATGCCAAGCCTTCCACGATCGGATGGGTGCGGTTCAGGTAAGTTACGCCCTTATCTACAGGCAATTCATACTTCACTTTAATTGCTTCATACTGGCCTACAGCATCACGCAATGAATCAGGTGATTCACTAAAGTCAAATGTTACAACATTATCCCCTGAATGTATGCCATTATATGCTTTAGCTGCTTCCTTCATAAATGACTTTACGTCAACACTGGTACCTATTGACTCTCTTATTGATTTTAGTTCCCTTGCAACTTCCTCCACTTTGATGGTTTCCTGGGCAAACATGGTTCGCGATCTTTTTTCACGTAATGATGCATTTTCCCATTCCGTAAATAAGTCTTCCTTAGTAGGCTGCATAAAATCAAAGGTTAATTGTTCATATATTCCTTCCTTTGAATAGGCTTGTCCTCTTAATAAAAGCCCTTCAAATATTGCATTAATGATAGATTGTGTATCTACCGGAACAGGCACTGATATACCAAGGGAATCTCGTATTCTCCTATGTTTGTTGATTAAAACATCCAAAACAATTCCATCAATTTGATTATCTAATCCATAATATGTTAATACTCTTACTTTTTTGCTCGGTTGTCCATACCGGTCGACCCTTCCTTCTCTTTGCTCGTGTCTTGTAGGATTCCAGCTCAGATCATAGTGTAACACGGCATCGAAGTATTCCTGTAGGTTAATGCCCTCACTCAAACAATCCGTGGCAACTAAAACTCTTTTTGGAGCTTCAGAGAGTCTTAATATTCGCTCCTCTCTTTCTACAGGAGGCAGGTTACCGGTTACTGCTTCAATACTTACAGATTCAGGCAGCCTTTTTCTTAACTCAGAAACTAAATACTCCACAGTAGGTATAAATCTGCAAAATACTATAGGGTTAAAACCGTCATCAAGAAACTGTTTAAGATAACTTACAGCATTTACTAACTTATTATCTTTATTTCCATATAACTTTTCAGCTTCTTTTGCCATATCCAATAGAAGCCTTTTGTTTTTTTGAATGTCCGATGACAGCTCCTCAATATCACTTCCTGGAATCAAGTCGAAATGATCTGCATTTTCTTCTATATCAAGGTCGAGAACTACGCGGCTTCCGATCATATCGGCATCCTCTGCAGTATCCGCATCAGCTGCCGCTGCACGATTTTTCAATGTAGCTTCTGCAGCAGCCGGACTGCTGGATAAAGAGCGTAAGAGTGCCAAGGCAGACCACCACCGTACCCTTTGATGCAGTGGGTCTCCAGACGAGTCCTTTACAGTTTCCTTGGCATAGTCCAATGCTTTAGCAAATAGCAGTTTATATTCAGGAGACAGAGTATAAGTAACATCAGCATCTTCACGCACCGGAAATGGTGTTTCCATCTCCATATATCTTTTTATGTCTGCTCTCCGTCGCTGTACAAAATATCTGGCAAGTTCTCTGCGATGCCTTTCATTTTGCTTGCCGGACAGATCAGACGGTAAATCTGCAAAATCTTTCCTTAAAAAAGTAAGCAAGGATCTGAAAGCTTCTTCCTTCCCGCTGTGAGGTGTTGCAGTCAGAAGTATCAAGTGCCTGCCAGGATTCTGCGAAAGCCCTGACAGTAACCTGTATCTTTGATGCCTTGCTCCCTGCCTCTGTTCAGCATGAGCGCATGTATGTGCTTCATCAACTATGACCAGTTCAGGGCATGTTCGAATAAACTCGTTCCTGCGCTGGTCAGATTTTACAAAATCCATCGACACAATTACATGGGGATAGAGTTCAAAGAGAGACTGGCCTATTCCGCAGTTCTTTTCCAGGCGCCTTGCTGTGCTTGCTAATACAAGTTCAGCTTCAATATGAAACTTTTCCTTCAACTCCTTTTGCCATTGTTCTGCCAAGTGAGGGGGACAAAGCACTGCCATTCTTTGTACCTCACCGCGGTCAAGCAGTTCACGAGCAATGAGACAGGCTTCTATCGTCTTTCCTATACCAACATCATCCGCAACTAAAATCCGCACCGGATCCTGCCTTAATGCCATTAACAATGGCACCAGCTGATAAGGCCGTGGTTCTACCGCCAGCCTGGCAAATGAACGAAATGGACCTGCACTTGACCTGAATCCAAGTCTGACTGCATCCCTAAGAAGTTTACATGAGTTATAGTCGCCAATATCATTAATATCCGGGAGATCAAACTGTGCCGGTTCTACATTTTCCAAAGGAAGATATATTCCGGTTTTTTCATCTTCACTGCCGTCCAGTGGCCTTAATATCAGCAGGTCATCGCTTGATTCAGGCATTACAACCCATTCTCTGTTCCGGGCTCTGACTAATGAGCCTACTGCATACATCATGACTGCCCCCCGAATATATTAGGATTATTGTTAATAACATCCTGCCAATTATCCCTGTAGCCAAATCGAATCACCATATGCCCGTTGTTTTCCAGGCATTCAGTTTGTATTTGATCTCTTTCCCTCAGTTCAGGATATGAATGATGCGGCCCGTCTATATAAATTGCAGCTTGATAGGCTTCATAGTAGAAATCCGGACAGGTGCTGCAGGCTGAAATCAGCTTTTGAGCATGAGACGGAAGCCGGTAATTGTTTTCATATATAAATCTTAGCCATTCTTTCTCCAGTTCTGACCCTGCCTGTCTTTTCAATGCCTCATAGTGAGCTACGCGCGAGGTTTCTACGGGTGAAATCATTATTTTGGAAGAGGCAAAATCCAATAATGTATTTCTTATTGTATGACGATCCAAGAGTGGGTGATCCGGCTGGTTGGAATAATTCATCATACAGTCATAACAGGCAGCTTCACAATCTTCTTTTGATTTAGGCCCCCGCCTCAAATCTTCGCCTGTATCCGGGTCAAAGTGACACAGCAGCAACGCTTGCCTGGCTACATTCAGCATTGCTTTATGGTCATCAATCAAGCGTCTTAAAACACCAGCACCACCTTCGGCAGCTTCATACAAGAAAAACAGTTTTCTGTTGCTTCTATCAGGCAAGGGTTCAACAGACAATTCATTGTCCTCCAATTGGTATACAACCTGAATAGCGAGCTTAAGTGCCGCCTGCAGAGAGGCTAATTGTACCTCGCTTAATTCTTCTTCAGGTTGTACAACAAGGCAGTTTTTCCTGTCTTCCACATAGGGTATGACTCTCATGGTTTTTGCACTCAAAGGATCATTTTCATCTTCCCCAGCTTCCACTAATTCTCTCCGGGCAGCCCAATATCCCCGCTCTGTATCCAGTATAAACCCATGTACATTCTTGTTTTTCCTACGGCTCCATCCGAGATTAATTCTCCATATGGTGGCCGCATTTCCATATATGAGCGTTGCTAAAACATTACCGTCTTTTTCTATGGTGGCGGTTCTGTATGACGAGCGACCGCTCCGTTCTGAGAACCGTAATGTCGTTTTTATTTCATATCCTAAGCGGAGCCTCTCTTCCTCGTCGGAATTTATCCTTGTGCGTCTGACCGTTGACACGTTCTGCAACCTGAACAACTGTGTTAGAGGCTGATTAAGGGGCGTTTCACAACGATCACAATTATCAGGGTCCACCGCATTTGAGATAGTATGCAAGTAGCCACATTCCGGACACAGCTTTGCTTTTGTGGTGGAAATAGTCTCATTGTCGACATCTACAGGCATAATTACTTTATTTACTGCATAGCGGGATCCCTCATGGTATATGATGCTCCTCGGGCCAAATTCGCTGATGGCCAGAAAACGAGGTCGAGACAAGAACTCATCACGGTTGGCGACTCTTCTTTGTGCCGGTATATAGGCTGAGAGTGGAAGCCTGGGGAAATTGTATCCCGGAAGAAATCCTTCGCTTGCAAAGTATCGATAACTGTAGAAATCTGAATGAATTACACTGTCAGACTGGATCAATAAATCCAATTGAGCTTCAGCTTCTCTTCTTAGTCTTTTGGCCTCATTTTTCTCCTGGACGCTTCTGGTAACATCACCTATTATCTTGTTCTGAAGTTCTCTTTGCCTCAAGGCAGCTATATACAGGCCTCTCCATCTTTCACAGGCTAAATCAAAACTTCGGGATACCTGCTGCATAACCTCTTCAATCCAGCCTTCACTATACCAATCAGAAGCTTCCAGTTCATTGACTATACTGCTCAGTATCCGTTCAGCCCGTTCAGCAGCTCTTCTTTTAGCCCTATCATCATTTACTGCATCTCGTACATGGTCGAGCAGGCTTAGGCTGGGTTGTTCTCCTGTCAGATCCAGTATATCCTTCAATGATTTTTTCAGGTCTAAATTAGTTTCAGCAAGCCATATGGAATGAATGTGTGAACGTATAAGATCTTCATTAGCAAGATCGAGCCTCGGAGGGCTGACGGACCCCTGAACCATCAATGCTGGCCTCTTGAAAAAGTATTGATCGTGGGAACTTCCCGTTGAGCAATAAGTAAGAACCAGCGCAGGCTGGCCGCTTCGCCCGGCGCGACCGCTTCTTTGTGCATAGTTTGCAGGTGTAGGCGGTACATTCCGCATATTAACAACATTTAGCTGAGATATGTCAACGCCCAGCTCCATGGTAGGCGAACAGTACAGAACTGGCAGCCTGCCTTCACGAAAGTTTTCCTCACGCTCGACTCTAAGTTCATATGGCACCTGAGCTGTATGTTCATGTGCCTTCAATAACTTAGTTTCCTCAGCAACTGAAGTGTAGAAATTTACAAAGAACTGATTTGTTCTGCTCCCATCCACCGACTGATTCGGAACCCGGATTGGATCATGGAAAGCCTGAGAGCCATCTCCAGTACACCAGATAATGGCTGAAGCCGGCAGCTTATATCCGTCTACATCATCATTATCTTTAGCTTCATCCACAATTTCAACAAGTCCTGCAATTCTAAGAGCTTCTAATAATTGCTGAATAATTGTGTCTGTATCTTCCAAAGTGATTCTTTCACTATACTCACTTAATGTAGAATATCTCCTTAAATACTGTCCAAATCCTCCACGGGCAGACAGGAAAATATTGCCCTGATAATCATCTTGCCTTTTTGATCTTGGGTAAAGTATCGATGCATACTCCATCCTTTCTTTTTCATCAATTGCCCATGGATCTCTCAGTCTTTGACTGCTCTGCTGTCTTATTCTTTCCTGATAATCCGGATCAAGATAATCTACTTTAATCGCAAGTTCACGTCTCATCAAATCAAGAAGCACTTTACAAACCTTTTTCCTGGTTTCAGGAGAGGCTTCAGCTAATGCAATATGACAATTCTGCCATATTTCCTCGTCATTACTGACTTCATCAAGCGATGCATATTTTATTTCCAATAATCCGCATTGTTCAAGGTTAGGCATCATGATACGCCAGCCTCGGCGCAGATCATGATATAATCTGTATCCTATTACATTCCGGAAAGAACGTTTGGTATCAATTAAAGCCTGATATTTAACATCCGGGTCTATTGCATAAAGTTCTATTGGTAAATCAAGTGCATCAAAAACTCTATGGGTCAGTTCTTCATGTTTTATTCCGTCTGGTCCTGCATTCTTCACAGCTTTATATAAAGCTGACCTCAAAAGTCCTATCTCTACAAAATCATTAAAGTGTCCAGCCTGCAATGACGCGTCCTGCCGATTGTCAGTAAAGCTCAGAAGCTTTCTGGCTTTTTGAGGCAGTGCCCCCTCTTTTTGCAGATAGCGAATTATTGAAATACAAAGCAGGGTTGTTGCAGTACTCCTTCCCTCAGAACCTAAAGATGCCAGTTTGGCAAAGTCAGATGACTGCCTGACTCTGTAGGCCACACCGCAATGCAAACAGAATCGGAATGGTGCCTGCACATAATGGAAAGCTATGCCATCACTAGTTTCACATTCTTCTCCATTTGGATTCAAATATATTTTCTTAGGAAGATGTTTTCTGTGGGTACTTTTAATCATGTTTTGTTCGTTAACAAAATCGTCAGGTATTCGCTGTAGAATTTCATCTTCATTGTCCGGCCAGGGATTTAAATTGTTTATATAAAGAAACCCTACTTCTTCATCACTTTCTGCAAATCTGTCTTCCAGTTCTCTTGGCTCAAAAGCTCTTCTGTCTGTATCTTCGATATATTTAGCGCGAACTGAGTAATATTCCTGCCCACATTCGCGGCAAAATGCCAATGGGAATAATTTCCGACTTCTGTCATTTGGAACATATTGCTGACGCTGAACTGTAATATATCTGTCTTCTTCCTTTTCCAGCGTTGAGAAAACTGAACCTCCCCTACTTACAAATTGGTGAAGTTTAAAAGCAAACACCGGAAACCCCGTGAGGGGATTTATGCAATTATACCCGGACATAAGGCATTCCTGGATAGCTTTTATACATTTATCTTCTGGTTCATCTATCAATTGACTAAGTTCTTTAGCCGCCCCCTCAGGGCCGTTTATGCTTTTAGGCTCACTTCTTATTAATCTTCCTGACTTTCTTTCTTTTGTTACACCAAAGATTGATTCTATCCAAATTGCAAGTGGATCGTTAATGAAGTCTGCAAATTCAGTACTTCTATTATATTCAGTATTGCTTACTTTCTTTTTTAAAGAACTTATAAACCCAGTATCTGTAATTAGCATATCTCGAGTTATTCTTACTAACGTTTCTCCAATTATTCTCTCCGGCTTAACTTCTGCGCCAAACAAAAGTGATGCCATATTTGCAACCTCTGCCTGCTGTTCGCTATAACTGCCATCGCTGGCTAATGTAGCAGAAGTACCTACACACTGCAGGGCTTCTCCACCACATATATCTCTTACCCTCCGCACAAGCATAGCTACATCGGCACCTTGACGCCCCCTGTATGTATGCAGTTCATCAAGCACCAGAAAACGCAAATTCTTAGCTGATTCAATAAGCGGCTTTTCCTGCGGCCTAGTAAGCAGCAATTCAAGCATTACATAGTTTGTAAGCAGAATATCCGGGGGATTCGCAATTATTTGCTTTCTTTCTTCTTCCGTTTCTTGTCCTGTATATTTATTGAAAGTGACCGGTCCTCTGCCATCCGGATAACCAAAGCAAAGAAATTTCTCCAATTCACCAAACTGACTGTTAGCAAGCGCGTTCATAGGGTATATTACAATGGCTTTTATCCCCCGTCCTGGACTGCTTCTTAGTACAAAATCCACGATAGGAACAATATATGACAAACTTTTCCCGGAACCGGTTCCAGTTGTCAACACATAGTTGTCACCTTCCTTTGCAGCGAGAATTGCCTCCAGTTGATGCCTGTGTAACCTAAGTGCATCACCATGTATATCATTAGAATTCTTCTTAATTTTAAATATTCTGCTGCATTCCTCGTGAAGTATGCCTTGACGTACAAGTTCATCAATATATGCTCCAGGTTCAAAGGAAGGATTTATTTGAATTAATGGTTCCGGCCATAATAAACCTTCATTTAACTCTTTTTCGATAAATTCATTTATCTTGTTATCTTTAATTTGAATAAAACTTGTTACAAAAGATGAGTAGTCTTCAATGGTACTGCGAGCCAACTCGAATATATTCACTTTTTACCCCCCTAAAGGCTTGAACGCTACCTGATCTGATCTCTAAAGATTTTGAATTATTATGTCAATATATAAGTTCTATGAAAAATTTCAAAACCCTTCAAAATGACTAATCTTTCAGTGAAAAATGTATTATATTACCATAACAGCAGGGATAGGAATTTGCTTTTCTCATATTTAGTGTAACAGCTATAAAAAAGCCTGTCAATCCATCCAAGAAAACCCAAGAAGGGCAAAAAAGTTATATGAAAGTGCTTGTGACCTGTGAATACGAGG
>DUOA01000093.1 GCA_012839095.1 Clostridiales bacterium | reverse complement strand
TACTTGTAAGGGGAAAAGCCCGGCTTCTACAGTCCGGGTTTTTTTACGGATTCACTCAGATATGCTATAATTATAAAGTGCTATGGATCAAAAGCTTGAACACACAAGGGTTGGTTGGATGAAGAAAGGACTATCAAAGAAATATCTTCTGATATTGCTGCTTCCTTTGGGCTATATTCTAAATGCCCTGTCCCGCGGCAACAGCAGCATGACAGAAAAGGTATACTCCTCAGGGATCTACAGGGGGATTTCCTGGTTGATGGGGAATATACTGGGGCGGCTGCCGTTTTCAGTAGCAGAACTGCTGCTGCCTGTTCTGGCCCTGGGACTTGTATACTGTCTGGTGCTATGGGTAATTAAACTGATACGACATAAGGGAAAACGCTGGAGCATTTTTGGTGCAGGTGTTTTAAATATTCTTCTGGCTGTCAGTCTTCTTTATTTCTCCTTTGTTGTCCTCTGGGGTCTTAACTATAACCGGGAGAGTCTGGGAAATATTCTTGGCCTGGAAGTGCGTCCGTCATCCTTTGAAGAACTGGTGGAAGTGACAGAAGATTTACTGGCAAAGACAAACTCTCTCAGGGAAAAGGTTGTGGAAAACGAGGCCGGAGTCATGGTGCCTTTTGGAGGGGCCAAAGGGGCTTTTTCCAGGGCAAGGAAGGGCTATGTGGCAGCCGCTCAGTATATCCCTGGTTTTGATTCTGTCTATGGCAGGCCCAAACCTCTTTTATTTTCATCTGCTATTGCCTACACGAATATCTGGGGTATCTACAGTCCCTTTACGGCTGAACCCAATGTCAATATGAAAATTCCCACCCCCATGCTTATTTCAACAATGATGCATGAGTTTGCCCATCAATTGGGTTTTGCCAGGGAGGACGAGGCCAATTATATAGCCTATCTGACCTGCATTCTTCATCCGGATGATGATTTTCGTTATTCCGGCTATCTGTCTGCTTTGAATTATTCCATGAATGCCGTTTATAGTCAGAGCAGAGAGGTATGGCAGGAATTATATGATCAGATGTCAGACGGTATTAAAAGGGATTTGGCAGAGAATGCAAAATATCATGCAAAGTATGACGGCCCGGTTCGGGAAGCCTTTTCCAAGTCCAACGATGCTTATTTGAAGGCAAACAACCAGACAGACGGAGAACGAAGCTATGGCAGGATGATTGATTTGGTATTGGCCCAATACCGCTATGAAAAAGCAAAAGGTCGATAATCTCGGCTTGCTCATTTTAGGTAAAGTCTGAGGGTATGACTGAGATTTCTTTGAACATAACTGCAGGAAATCTTAACTGACATATGAGGTGATATTATTGGAAAAACTGGCAGGCAGCGGTTGTGAACTTCTTATTCCCTTATCGGAAAGAAAGCCGCTGCAGGAGATAGAAGGAAGCATAACAAAAACCTGGCGGCGCCGGCTATGGTCAAAATTCAATAAGGCAGTGAGGGAGTTTGAACTGGTAAAAGACGGGGATAAAATTGCAGTAGCTGTTTCAGGAGGTAAGGACAGCCTGCTTATGGCAAAGCTCTTTCAGGAGATGCAGAAACATAGAGTCAGCCGCTTTGAACTGGAGTTTATTGCCATGGATCCCGGATTTCATGAGTCTAATCGGGAAATGCTGATCAGTAATTGTGAGTATCTTGGCATACCTGTTAAAGTATTTGAATCCCGAATATTCGACATTGTTGATCACATAGCCAGTGATTATCCCTGCTATATGTGCGCCCGCATGCGGAGGGGAGCTCTGTATTCAAAGGCACAGGAGCTGGGCTGCAATAAGCTTGCTCTTGCACATCATTTTGATGACATAATCGAGACAACTCTTTTGAACCTGTTTTATGCAGGTGCATTTAAAACCATGAGGCCCAAATTGAAATCAGCCAATTTTAAGAACATGGAGCTGATTCGACCCATGTGCTATATACATGAGGAAGATATCAAAAAGTTTATTTCCTTCAGCGGCATTGCCGCCATGAATTGCGGATGTGTGGTTGCTGCTAAGAAAACGTCCAGCAAGCGCAGGGAGATGAAGGAATTGATTCGGGAACTTAAGAAAACCAACAGCGAGGTAGACAGTGCCATATTCAATGCAGCAAGAAATGTTAACCTTGATTCCATCCTAGGCTGGCAGAAAAATGGAATCAGGCATTCATACCTTGAGTTTTATGATGATGAATGCCTGAGTACTGAGTAAAATGCTGAAATCTAATTATTATATTTTATTCTATTGTCTTGTATATTATTTATACTGTCTTGCCGCTACCTTGGAACATAATTAAGTGGGTTGACAGGCGTACCGTTTTCCCGGACTTCAAAATGAAGGTGGGGTCCGGTGGATCTGCCGGTGCTGCCGATCAGGAGAACCGTATCACCTTTCTTTACCTGCTGACCGACAGAAACGTTAATAGAACTTCCATGGGCATATAAGCTGGTGATGCCGCCTCCATGATCAATTATTACAGTATTTCCATAGGTCCCATAATACTGAGCTAAGATTACTGTGCCGTCTTGAACGGCTGCTGCAGGTTTGTTCTTGATGTTTACGCCGGAAATATCGATACCTTTGTGCATTCGGTATTCTTTGGTTATTGGATGGATTCTGTAGCCAAATGGGGATGAGATATGACTGTAGCCCGGTACCGGCCATATCATGCCTGTACTGCTGTGGCTTTTGCCGCTGCCTCCCCTGTCGGCTTTTTTATTTGCCTCTTCGGCTTTTCTTCTTTCTTCCTCAGCTTTGGTAAGCTCACGAATCTTTTGCTCCAGTTCCTTGGATTCCTTATCCATTTGGTTCAGCTCTTCGCGAATTCTGACTTCTTCTTCGCTTAACTGGGACATGAGCTTTTCCTTTTCAGTCTGAGCAGTCTGGATTTCGCTCTTTTGCCGGGATATATGTTTTTTTGCAGCCTTGATTTCGTTTTCCTTCTGTTCAAGCTCGCTCTTTTTTTGCTCTATTTCTTTCAGGCAGTCCAATATCTTTTGTTCCTGATCTTCGCATGCGATTTTTTTATCTTCCACTTCATCCCGATAAAGCAGCATGTTTTCGAATACTTGTTGATCATATGTAATCATCTGAACAATCATATCCACCCTGTTGAGCAGATCATTCAGACTTTTTGATTCCAATAACAGCTCAAGATAGGATGCAGTACTGTTCATATACATGGCTCTGAGCCTTGCTGCATTCAGCCGTTCTTGTTCCTCGGCCTGATGAATGGCCTCATCCAGATCAGCACGCAGCTCTTCCAGCTCTTCCTGGGTTTGCGTAAGCTCATCTTCGGTTGCCTGCAGTTCCTGTTGGGTTGTCTCAAGCTCGGACTGGGTTTTAATCAGCTGTTTCTCGACTGCAGCCAGTTCATCTTCCTTTGCCTTGAGTTCCTTTTCGATTGCATTCAGTTGTCTGCGGACTTCATCTTTTTCTTCTTCTATCTGAGTTAATTCGTCTTTGGCTTCCTCGATATTTTTTGACACAGAATCAAGTTCTTTCTTTGCATCCTTCAGACTTGAAGCAAATACTGAAACAGTCATAAACAAAGAAAGAAGCAAGGCACAGGCAGGTATGTATCGTTTCTTCAACTGAATTCACCTCGAAATGGATTTTAAGCAAATATGACACAAATGTTAATTAATCGTTGCTTTTTTGTAATTATACAATACATTTGTCAATTTGTATAGTATATATCTATTATTTGTATTAATATGTTGACTCTTTAATAAATTAACTAATAATAATTGGGTGAATTGACAGCCTTTTTACAGCCTGCTATACTGAATATGGAAAAAATTACAACTATAGATGACAAACTATTTAGAAATAGGATAAGGCAGGCAGAAGCGGAATGGGGATACTATGAGCAGAGAAAGACAAGAACTGGGTAAATGGGGAGAGGAGCAGGGCTGCAGCTACCTTTCCTCCAGGGGATGGGAAATACTGCGCAGAAATTACAGAAGTGCATTGGGTGAAGTAGATATCATTGCAAGCCAGGGAGATCAGTTAATCTTTGTTGAGGTGAAAACCAGAAGGAGTACTGCATACGGTTATCCTGCAGAATCGGTGAACTATAAAAAGCGACTGAAATATGAACAGCTTGCCTTGTATTTCCTGAAAGAAACAGGCAGAATAGATTCTTCCTGCCGTTTTGATGTACTTGAGGTGATAGTAAATCGGGATAACACCTTTTGCATAAATCATATAGTGAACGCTTTTCAGGCCCAGTCCAGCCGATATTATTAGCCCTACTTACTTTCTACACTCAATACTTCTTTAGCCGGTGAAAGAGCTGCTCCCACGGCCGTGGCATATTCAGCGTTTTTGGGCGTATGGAAATTAACCTGGTACAGCCTGTGAATAGTGTCAAAAATTACATTGGCCTGCGGCACGGTTGTCAGATTGCCGGTAAGCACTACATCATTGGTTCCGTGAATACGAGATGCAAAGACTGCAAACATTCCTATTGTTTGAAATACCAGATTTATAATGCCCAGCGCTATATCAGCTTTTGAAGCCAGATCGCTTATTTTTCCAAAATTGGAGGCGGTAATTTCAGGGGGAAGGTTTTCCAGCCTGTCCCTGGTTATGTCGCCTATATTCAAATCTACATTTGCAAGGTTACCGTTCTGAGCCAATTCAATCAAGTCGTCAAAATGGCGTATGTTAAGCATTTTATTGGAAAGCCCCAGCAGTGTGCCGCCGCCTATTCCTGTACCCCCAATGTGTCTTTCTCCATTTTCGTCGGATATGATGTAGGCGGTACCTGTACCCATGCTTACAATAATGGCCCGGTTCAGGCTGGTCAGGAACAGCCCCCCCTTGCCAATTGCATTAAATTCATCCACCTTTCCTGTAGGGATTCCATACAGAGACTCGGATATATGAGAGGAACCCACGCCGGTTACTTTTATATGCTGTATATCTTCCAGATCCAATTTATTGGCACTCATAAACTTTCCAAAAGCACCGTAAATGGAGGCTATGGGATCATTAGCCTTAACCAGCATCGGACTGATGAGCCGATCATTTTCCAGGCCGACTATTTTTGTGGTACTGCCTCCTACATCGATTCCAACTACAATTGACATGACATATACTCCAATCTGTTCCCTCAAGCAGTATTAAATTATCCTAATAACAAAAATTGTTGTTAAATCTCACTTTTGCTGTATTTATTGTAAGCAAGCACAACTGCCATGGTGATTAGACCTGAGATGACAGCCTCGGCAATGGCATTAGTCGTAAGAACCGGCAGAATAACTGCCATATATGATTGTGCCCCGACCAGTTCCAGTACTTTTTTTGCATATACCAGGTACAGCATCAGGAATACCAGAACAGTGTTGGTTATGCTGCCGACAACTCCCGCTGCAAAGCTGGCAGCAGGCACTTTAACGGCTTTTTTGAGCGCTTGACCGGTGTAATAAGCAGTGATCCCTATAAACATTCTGGGAAGTACGGAAACCAGGGGGTGAATGAACAGAGGATCGATAATGGTTGCAGGGCGGGTAAGGGCATGAATCAGGGAGGTAAGACCCATCAGGGTTCCCATAATCCAGCCTGCCAGCGGGCCAAGTATGACTCCGGTCAGTATTGTGGGTATGTGGGTAACAGTTGCGCTTATGGTACCGAGCGGCACGGCACCCAGCGGAGTCAAATCCAGAATAATGGTAATGGCCAGCATCAAAGCAAGGAAAGTCAGCTTACGGGTGTTGGTGAATGTTCCACTCATAATTCCAGCCTCCTGCATGAATATTTATTCAGTATATTACCATAAACCGTATCTGATGTAAAATAAGAATTCTCAGTTAGTTCATACTTATCCCTCTGTGCTGATTTGAAACAGAGATTTGAAGAAATTCACAATTTCTCTCCATATCAATTCAAAAAAGCCGGCCTTCTCAACACCCTTCGCTGTGCTTATTTTTACAGTTGCCAGCAGCTCATCGTCCAGGCGTATTTCAGCCTCCCCGATCTCAGTTTCCGCCTCCACCGGTGCGAAAATGGGATCATCTTTCACGGACAGGGAGACTTTGATATCCCCATCTCTGCCTTTTGGAATCAGAACAGTTGCGGATTGGTCAATTTTGATAGGAACTGTCAAATCTTTACCGCTTTTAATATTGACTTCACCAACGATATCCCCTTCACTGACAGCTTCTGCGAACTCAAAGTTGTGGAAGCCGTAATCCAGCAGTTCACGGGAGGCTGCCAGTCGTTCTTCATCACTTTCAGTTCTTAATACAACGGAAATCATACGCATTCCGTTTTGCATTGCAGTGCCTACCAGACAATACCCAGCTTCATCGGTCCTGCCTGTTTTTAAGCCATCTGCTCCGGGATATACCCCAAGGAGAGGATTGCGGTTAAACTGGAGCACATCATTAAATGTGAATTCTCTGGTAGATTCAATTTCCAGTATTTCCGGGAATTTGTCAATGAGATACCTTGCCAGAACGGCAATATCCCTTGCACTCATATAATGACCTTCAGCCGGCAGCCCATGGGGGTTTTTAAATTGGGTATTGGTTAAACCCAATTCCTTCGCCCGGTTATTCATCAGGCGGACAAAGGATTCCACTGTTCCGTTCAAATGCTCAGCCAGGGCAACGCAGCCGTCATTGGCTGAAACCACGGAAATTCCGGTTATAATATCCCTTAAAGGGACCTGAGTATCAACCAACAAAAACATTACTGAGCCTGTCTCCCGCCATGCCTTTTCAGAGACAAGGACCATGTCGTCCCAATCCGCTTCCCCGCGTTCTATGGCTTCGAAACCAAGGAGCAGGGTCATTATCTTGGTTATACTGGCGGGCGGCATGGGAACATCTGCATTTTTTTCATATAATATCTTACCTGTTGAAAATTCCATTAACAAGGCTGTTTCAGCTATGGATTCAAATTCCAATGGTGCTTCTGTTTCAGGTTCGGACTCTTCTTCAGTCTCAGCTTCTGTTTGTTCTTCTGTATCAGTTTGTGTTTCTGCCTGATTTTCAGCAGAAGTATCCGAACTTGCCAGGACAGGGGAAGCAATGCTCCAGACCAGAATGACAGCAGCCAACAGAAACAACATCATCTTTCTTAATGCGTTATATGAGATCCTCATATGAATAGCCCTCCGTTTCATGTGTCTATTATATGGAAAAAATGGATGTTCATGCAGAACCTGTAGCATACAGTCCGGCTCTTTATTGTTTTATTCTATCACACTTGACAAGTGATTTGTAGTTTTTACATAAGCGTTATATCATTGAAAACAGATGCAAAAAGACAATTTGAGAAATGACTTGAAAAAATGTAGTTTCACTTGAAACCCGTTTGTAGTACAATAGGTAGAAATATACTTAATCATAATCACGGAGGTTATTCAATGTATGAGACAGCAGAAGGACTGATTCTGCCTCAGGGCTACAGTTCGCCTCTTAGTTTAAGAGAAACCGTTGTAGCTATCAAACAAATAAAGGATTATTTTGAAAACAGGCTGGCCAGGGAGTTGAACCTGGTTCGGGTTTCTGCGCCTCTTTTTGTCAGACCGGAATCCGGTTTGAACGATAATCTAAGCGGGGTGGAGCGGCCGGTATCCTTCGAGGTCAAGGGAATAGGCGGTAAGAAGGTGGAAATTGTCCATTCCCTGGCCAAATGGAAGAGAATGGCCTTAAAACGTTACAATTTTAACTGCCATGAGGGTCTGTATACCGATATGAATGCTATTCGCAGGGATGAAGACTTGGGAAATATGCATTCCATTTATGTAGATCAGTGGGACTGGGAAAAGATAATAAAAAAAGAAGAAAGAAATGAAGCAACTCTGCGAAATATTGTGGAGAGTATTTACAGGGTTTTCAAAGACGCTGAGAGCTTTATATTGAACAGATATCCTGTTTTGGATTCATATTTGCCGGACAGCATCAGCTTTATCACCACACAGGAGCTGGAGGACAGGTATCCGCAGCTGACTCCCAAGCAGAGGGAGGACGCCATAGCCAAAGAAAAGAAAGCTGTATTCATTATGAAGATTGGCGGAAAGTTAAAGTCCGGAATTCCCCATGATGGAAGGGCACCGGATTATGATGACTGGGAATTGAATGGCGATATCATTTTTTGGTATCCCGTGCTGGAACGGGCTTTTGAGGTATCCTCCATGGGAATTCGGGTTGATGAAGAGGCTTTGCTCAGACAGCTGAAACTGGCTGGATGCGAAGAAAGAAAAAGTCTCCTTTTCCATCAGGAATTACTGAATGGACGGCTGCCATACACGGCAGGCGGCGGTATCGGGCAATCCAGAATCTGTATGTTTCTGCTGAACAAAGCCCATATTGGCGAGGTGCAGTCTTCGGTCTGGTCTGATGAAATGATCGCTTTGTGTGAAAAAGCCAACATAGCTTTGCTGTAGATAAAGTTACCGGTATATAATTTTCATTTCCCGGGGCTGCTGTCCTGGCTGTCATTTATTTCAAGCCTGGTAAGCGGTTTCTGTGCAGGTCCTTCGATGACTTTTCCCTCATATGTGAAACGGGAGCCATGACAGGGGCAGTCCCATGAATGTTCGGCTGCATTCCACTGCAGTTCGCAGCCCATATGGGTACAGGTGGTATCAACAGCATGAAGCTGCCCCTGCATGTCACGGAATACCCCTGTTTTTTTACCGTCAAGCTCTGCTACTTTGGCCTCACCGGGTATTATATCCATATGAACGTCTGCAGCTGTCAGCTTGCCTTTAATAAGATGCTTTGCCACGTTTACATTTTCCATTATAAACTTACCTGCAGAGGCAGCAGGTTTGAACCTGGATGGCAGAAACACCGGAGCCCACTGGTTTTCCTTACCAAGAATGTAATCTCTCAATATCATGGCAGCAGCCGTACTATTAGTCATACCCCATTTACGAAAGCCGGTGGCTACATATATTCCGGGATCCTTTGAATTCAGTGGACCAATATAGGGGACCTGATCCATGGTTGTGTAGTCCTGGGTAGACCAGCGATACAGCATATCCTTTACCTGAAAGGTATTGCGGGCAGTTTCCATAAGGTTTTGATAGTGAATCCCGGTATCTCCGCCCTGGCCGGTTTTATGGTGTTCTCCGCCGACTATAATCAATTCTTCACCGTTGTCCATTGGGTGGGAACGGAAAGAATGTCCGGGGTCTTCTGCTGAAATATACATTCCTCCCGGATAGGAATCAGATATGGTAACCCCAAGGGCATATGAACGGACAGGATAGATACGGGCAAAATACATGCCGTTTCCGTCATAGAATGGGTAATGGGTAGCAACAATTACGTTGGGAGCCTTTACGCTGAAACCTGTATCGGTGGAGATGCGGTATCCGGGCTGGACGTGAATGTCTGTTGCTTTGGTATTTTCAAATAGATAGCTTCCATTTCCCGGAATCCAGGCAGCAAGAGCCAGAAGGTATTTTAGTGGATGAAACTGGGCCTGATTGTCAAAGCGGAGTGCTGCCTTTACCTTAAAGGGAAGGGGGATTTCATCCATAAAAGCTGCCGGAAATCCCAGACTGATTGCCGCTTCGGTTTCTTCCTGTATCTGTAAAATATAGTTTTCATCCTGCGTGTAAACATAGGCAGGCTGCCATAAAAAGTCGCACTCGATGTTGTTTTGCCGGATAATAGTCTCTATGGCTGTAATTGCAGCCTGATTGGCCATAGCGTATTGTTCGGCGCTCTCCTGATCCATCTTTCCTTTTATGGTACTGTAAATTATGTCATGCTGTGCCGTTACTTTGGCTGTGGTATGTCCGGTAGTGCCGTGAAGGATCCTGCTTGCCTCCAGGAGAGCCACCTTAAGGCCGCTCTGTTTCAGCAGGAAGGCAGATGTAATACCGACAATTCCACCTCCGACAACAGCCACGTCCACATCCAGGTTTTCATTTAACTGCTCGAAGTCAGGAAAACTTACCGATGCCATCCAAAAGGACAGCGGAGGTTGGGCAAATTCTTTTCCCCATACCCGTGTCTGCATATTAATTCCTCCCAGTCTTCATTATTAATATTTGAATAATTTTACTCTATCACTATCACAGCGCCGTTTTCCGGTTTCAGCCAGTTATAAAGGAATTCCGCATGGCTGGAGAAGTTTCTTACACACATATGAGAACGGGGAAAGGTACCTATGGTATGCAGGTATTCTTTTATGCCCGGGTCAATAAGTTCTCCATCCTTTTCCTCATAGGCTGCAGGTACACCATGGACATAGGCACCTCCGCAAAAGCGGATGGCAAAGGGGGCATATCCGGCAATTTCATCAGAACCGTCCTTCAGGTAATGGAAACGATCTTTTTTCTCCAGTGCTTTATAGGTTCCCAGCGGGGTTTCGAAGGAGGACGGACCTTTCAGCCCGGTTGTAGCCAAGGTATATGACACCATCCGGATCTCATTGTCCGACAGTTCGAAAGCCGCCTGGTTCTGCTGGGACCTGTCAATAACAACAGCATAAGTCAGCTGGGTAAGGGCATCACCCGGATCAATGTAGTTTTTTGGAATAAAGAGTTCCTGACCGAAGGATTCTATATGAACATGGTAAAAATCTTCTGTTTCGTCCAGTATCCGTACCAGCATTCCATCCGGCACATAGCGGAAATCAGACTGAGTATCGGCCTTGAGATAACCCGGTGCACTCTGATAAATTCGCATTCCATGCTCATCCGTTGCGCCTTCACCTTTTGAAGGAGGTGCACCGTTGACATTTTTATAGTTGCTGACATGGTTCAGTTTGCCGTCTGCCACCTGCTGCTGCAGTTTTTGCAAGGCTTCCAGCATTTTATCAAATTGAAATGTCCGGGTTATGCCTGCTGATGAGTGGATGTATCCTGAGACAATATTGCCGTCGTGCCTGCAGGAAACCTTGTACCAGATATCAGAGTTCTCCAGGGTTTTACCGGTGACTTTCTGATGCAGTGCCAGCTTTTCGCTGTTCATAGTTGTACACACTACCTTATCACCGGGGTCCGGATTTTCGTAAACGGGGATCTCTTCTTCGCCTGTAACCAGAAAATAGTCATAGGTCAGGTTATATTTTTCATACTGGACAGCATAGGTGATGGCAGCAGGGAGTTGCTTCTCATACAGGAGTACAATTTCGTTCTCCGGACTGCCGCTTTTGGCTTCTGCCAGCTGGGCAATTTCCTTCTGATCCACTGCTGTGTTTATCTGAGTCATTAGCAGTGATTCTGCCTTTTGAGTGATGGATTCATCATCGCCTAAGTCAAATCCATTGATGTTTTCCTCTACTGCATCTTCATCGGATTTTGCCAGATTATCCTCAATTTGCTGCCTTTTGGCAGGAGCAGGGCTGGTCAGTTCCTCCCGTGTTTCCTGCCGCGGTGCCGGTACAGGTGACTTGTCCGGTGGAACGGCATTACGAGAAGAACACGCGGTAAGAACCGACAGAAGGACAGCCAATACAAGTCCTGATTTTTTTGCATGCATGAAACTCCCTCCTTCTACTATGTATCTTCCAAAAGAGCACAAAATATGCATAAAATACAGAAAGCCGGAATTTGGAATTGGCGGACGTTAATTGAATGTTTGTTTCATAAGCTGTATTTGGCTTACATATAGGATATGGGGTACAATAGATATTGCAGGGCGGATGTCATTAAAGCCTGTTGAGTATTCGGATGTGCCAGATAAATATAAAAGCCAATCAGGGGTGAGAGTAGTGAGTGCGGTCAGAAGGGCCTTGGTACATTACCTGTTCCACAGCGGATTTGCAGTGGAATATGGTGACTATTTTTTGTTATTTGATTTTTATGAACCTCCTCATGAAGTATGGAAGCCTGGTTTATCAAAAGAAGAAATTTCAGACAGAATAGCAAAGAGCAAATATCCATTTGTTTTCGTAAGTCATAGTCATTACGATCATTACAGCCCTCTTATATTTGACTGGAAGGATTACAGCCCAAATCTTACATATCTCATAAGTGATGACGTCGTATCGGAAAACAGAGATGAACCAAAGTTGCTGGATTCTAAATTTATTTACATTGCTCCCTATGAAAAAATCGGGAAAAACGGCTTAGTAGTTTCCACTTTTGGTTCTACGGATATCGGCCTTTCTTTTCTGGTTGAATTGGACGGCTTGCGAATATTTCATGCAGGTGACTTGAACTGGTGGCACTGGGCTGATGAGTCCACGGAAGAGGAGCTTTTAAGTGAGGAAAGAAAGTTTAAAGAAGAAGTATCCAATATAAACTGCGGCCGAATAGATATTATGTTCTTTCCGGTTGATCCCCGGCTGGGTGATCATTACTGGCTCGGAGGGGCATATATGCTGGAAGTCTTCCGACCGCGTTTGTTTGTTCCCATGCATTTTGGTACAGACTTCAGCATCACCGGGAAGTTTGCGGATAGAATGAAACAGGCAGATATACCCATATTTGAAATAACAAGTGAAAAACAAAGCTATATTTTTCACAGGTAATGTATTAGAATTAGTACATGATATATTTAAGAAGGGAAGTGTTACATATGAAATTTACCTTTGCTCATAACAACATTAATGTACTGGACCTGGAAAAAAGCGTGGAGTTTTATAAGAAGGCTCTTGGCCTTACCGAAGTGCGCAGAAAGGAAGCAGCTGACGGCAGCTTTATTCTTGTTTTCCTGGGTGACGGTGAAACAAATCATAACCTGGAGCTTACCTGGCTGAAGGATTGGGACAGGCCTTATGATCTGGGTGATAATGAATTTCATCTGGCTTTTACAGTGGATGACTACGATGCAGCCCATGCACTTCACTCGGAGATGGGCTGTATCTGCTATGAAAACCCCGGAATGGGCATTTATTTTATTGAAGATCCTGACGGATACTGGCTGGAGATTGTGCCTAAGAGGTAAGTCTGAATCATTTCTTCCGTGACCTCCAGGTTCCTGCATATTTCTCCATAAAAGCGGCCGCTTGGACGGATGGTTCTCTTTTGGGTATCATAATCCACATGGATGAGGCCGAATCTGGCCGATTCTCCTTCAGCCCATTCAAAGTTATCCATCAGGGACCAGTGATAATAGCGCTCAACAGGTATCCCGTCGCTGCATAGCTTTGAAATCTCAAGCAGGTGGTCGTAAATATATCTGGAACGGAAACGATCTTCCTCGTCGCAGGTTCCATTTTCAGTAATCCAGACAGGTACCCGGTACCGTTCATAGCATAATTTGCACAGCCGGTAGAGACCTTTCGGATAAATTTCCCAGCCAAGATCGTTACGTGGTGTATTTGGCATCACCAGGTTTTGAAAGCCCTTGAATCTTACGCCGTCCCTTGTGTAGTAGTTGAGTCCGAAAAAGTCCATAAACCTGCCTTTGCCCAGAGGGGCTCCTACTCCAAAGGGCGGCCTTAATATTCCGTCAGCCATGGTTCGGGTTAAGGCATTCTGGAACAGATAGTCCATTGCTCCTGCAGCCAGCCGATCCAGGGGATTGTTTTTGTTATAGGCATCAAACACGCGCAAATGATTTGCCACACCTACCATGGTTTGGCCGGGCCAGCCTTTTTCCTTCCTTATTTCATGGATCAGCCGATAAGCTGAAATATGGCACAGAGCCATATGCTTCATAACCTTCAGAACCAGCCTCAGGTTCTTTTTTGCAGGCGGCCATGTTCCGAAGTAGTATCCCTGTACTGCATAAACATTCGGTTCATTTATGGTTATGTACTCACTGACCAGATCTCCCAGGTTTTCAACAACAAAACGGACATAACGAAGAAACTGGGAGAGGACCCGGGGATGTTCGAATCCGGCTTGGTTTTCCAGCCATATGGGGTGGGAAAAATGGTGCAAAGTAACCAGAGGTTTTATTCCCTTCTCCAGCATAAGGGAGATCTCTTTCCGGTAATGTTTAATGGCTTCCTTGCTGAACTGACCTTCAATGGGTTCCAGACGGCTCCATTCTACCCCCATGCGGTAGACCCTGTGGTTCAGTTCCGTCATCAGTTCAATGTCTTCTGAATATCTGTTCCAATGGTCATTGGCCCGAAGGCAGCTGGTTTGATCCCTGATACGGCCTTGCTCACACCAGGCATACCAGTTGCTGTTGGTATCTCCGCCTTCGATTTGAGCGCCGGAAGTTGCGCTTCCCATTAAAAGATGGGGCGGGAGCTGGAATGGTTTCATGAAAATACCCCCTTTTTTCTTGTTGTTCCCAGGATACCGTTCCTCGCAGCAGACGCCTTACCATCATGTAAGAATTTGGTATGACTATATGGTAATACAAATGCTGTTTTTGATCAATGCTATACATTTTGGATGGTCATACTGTAAAGGGCAATATATCATTCAGAGCTATCACGTAAATGAACATTATTCCATAACAAAAAAATAAATAGGAGGATGTAAAATGACATATTTACCTGCAGAAAATCGTTATGACAGCATGAAGTACAATCGTACAGGCAGAAGCGGTTTGAAACTGCCTGCCATATCCCTGGGTCTCTGGCATAATTTCGGGGGAGTGGATACCCTGGAAAACAGCAGAGCAATGATATACAAGGCATTTGACCTTGGCATTACCCATTTTGATCTGGCCAACAACTACGGCCCGCCCCCCGGCTCAGCGGAAGAAACCTTTGGAACTATTCTGAAACAGGGCTTTAAGGCTTATCGTGATGAAATCATCGTTTCCACCAAGGCCGGTTTTTATATGTGGAAAGGGCCTTACGGGGAATGGGGTTCCAGGAAGTACCTGATGGCCAGTCTGGATCAGAGTTTGAAAAGGATGGGCCTGGAATATGTGGATATATTCTACCATCATCGCCCGGATCCGGATACACCGTTGGAAGAAACTATGGGAGCATTGGATCATATAGTACGTAAGGGCAAAGCTTTATACATAGGATTATCCAATTACAACGCAGATCAAACCAGTAAAGCGATTCAGATATTAAGACAGCTGGGAACACCCTGCCTTATTCATCAGCCCTCTTATTCCATGTTCAACCGCTGGATAGAACATGGCTTGCTGGATGTTCTGGATAAGGAAGGTGCAGGCTGTATTGTTTATTCACCGCTTGCACAGGGTATGCTGACCGACAAATACCTCAAGGGAATTCCCGACAGTTCCCGGGCTGCGAAACCTCATGGATTCCTTAATGAAAAGGATATCACAGAAGAAAGACTGGATAAAATCCGAAAACTCAACGATTTGGCTCAGGAAAGGGATCAAAGCCTCGCTCAAATGGCAATTGCCTGGATTTTACGGGACAGCCGTATTACTTCAGTGTTGGTTGGTGCCAGCAGGGTAGCACAAATTGAGGATAATGTTGCTGCATTAAGGAACCTGGATTTTTCACAGGAAGAACTTAGCCGTATTGAAGAAATACTAAAATAAGAGGCAGCACTTGAATTCCATGACGACAGTCGATAGAATAGGATACAAGTGCAAACTTATTGAATCAGAGGGGGAGAAAAGTGAGCAAGTATGCCATAGGTATTGATTACGGAACACAATCCGGTCGAGCCCTGCTTGTAGAAACAGCTACAGGGAAGGAAGTGGCAACTGCTGTCATGGAGTATCCGCACGGGGTAATGGATGAGTATCTTCCGGATGGAAAAACCAGGCTGGAACCGGACTGGGCGCTTCAGCATCCCCAGGACTATCTGGATGTTCTTCAGGAGATTATTCCTTCTGTTTTGAAGCAGGCTTCCGTTGATCCACAGGATGTTATAGGTATTGGCATTGACTTTACCGCCTGTACCATGATGCCCATTGATAAGCAGGGTACACCTCTGTGCTTTTTTGAGGAATATCGTTCAAATCCTCATGCATATGTAAAGCTGTGGAAACACCATGCAGCCCAGGATGAGGCCAATCGCCTGAACGAGATTGCAGAAGAGAGAGAAGAGGATTTTTTAAAACGTTATGGGGGAAAAATCTCTTCAGAATGGTTGATACCAAAGATATGGCAGATATTAAACGAGGCCCCTGACATTTATGACAGAGCGGATAGATTTATAGAAGCAGCTGACTGGCTGGTCATGCATTTAACAGGAGAGGAAAAAAGAAGCAGCTGCACAGCCGGATACAAAGCCATGTGGCACAAACAAGACGGTTATCCTTCCCGGGAGTTTTTCAGGGCCCTGGATCCCAGACTGGAAAACCTGGTGGAAGAAAAGCTCAGCAAAGACATATATCCAGCCGGAAGCAAGGCGGGCGAGCTTACAAATGAAGCCGCTTCCCTTATCGGACTGATGCCCGGAACCCCGGTTGCAGTTGCCTTGATCGATGCTCATGCAGCCGTACCGGCTGTCGGTATAACAGACGAAGGCAAAATGCTGATGATTATGGGCACTTCTTCCTGCCACTTGGTGCTGGGCAATGAAGAAAAGCTGGTACCCGGTACATGCGGAGTAGTAGAGGATGGAATTATTCCGGGTTATTTCGGATACGAAGCAGGCCAGTCCTGTATGGGAGACCATTTTGAGTGGTTTGTGGAGAAGTGTGTTCCCTTTGAATATCATGAGGAAGCAGAGCGGCAGGGAATCGGCCTTCATGATCTACTGACGCAAAAGGCAGAGAAGCTTGCGCCAGGCGAAAGCGGCCTGATTGCATTGGATTGGTGGAATGGAAATCGTTCTGTTCTGGTAGATGCGGATTTGACGGGGTTGCTCATTGGATGCACTCTGATCACCAAACCGGAGGAAATTTACCGCGCCCTGATCGAAGCCACTGCTTTTGGAGCACGTATGATTATCGAGACATTTGAAGAAAATGGCGTGCTCATCCATGAACTATATGCTGCGGGAGGAATTGCAGAGAAAAATCAGTTCCTGATGCAGGTCTATGCTGACATTACCAATAGGGAGATCCGGATTTCAGCATCAGCACAAAGCACGGCACTGGGCTCTGCCATGTTTGGTGCCGTGGCAGCCGGAAGGGACAGAGGAGGATATGATTCCATAAGGGAAGCAGCCGAAAAAATGGCCGGTGCCAAAGAGCTGGCCTACCGTCCCAACCCTGCTCATACAAAGGTTTATGATCAACTGTATGAAGAATACAAGCTGCTCCATGATTATTTTGGACGGGGTGCCAATGATGTTATGAAGCGCTTGAAAGAAATCAAAAGGAGAGCATCCAGACAGAATTGACTGGCTCCGGTCTTTATGGAGTCCAATAGGAGCAGAATATGAATTATATTGTTTATGACACTGAATTCAGTCAGCCTCAACCAAAATTATACAACCCAAACAGCAGATTCCGGCCCAATCCGGTCAGTCCCTTTGAGATCATTGAGATTGGTGCAGCCAAGGTTAATCAGAACCTGGAGATTACTGAAACCTTCAGCCGCCTGATAAAGCCTGTCATATACCGCAGGCTGAGTCCGATTGTTATTCGGAAAACCGGCATCAAACCGGCTGATTTGAAAAATGGGGTTAGTTTTCGCAAGGCTATAAGCGATTTTCGAAAATTTTGCGGCCAGGACTACATTTTATGTACCTGGAGCACCAATGATGTGAAAATACTGCAGAAAAACTGCATCTACCACAATCTTCCCTACGACTGGATCAGCAGGTATTATGACATTCAAAGCCGCTGTACGCGTGTATTGGGCCTTCCCAAGAGTCAGGCAGTCGGACTGAAAAATGCGCTGAATGCTCTTGGTATTCAGGTGGAAGGCAGATTGCACAGAGCCATGGATGATGCGATTCATGCTGCTAAAATATTCATAGAGGTGTATAACGAGGAAATGGCTGAACAAATAAGTATGATGAGCTGATGTTTCGGCAATAACGAAACAGTGCGTACTTATGATAATGAAAAAGTACGGCAAATCATCAGACAGGGGGAGACCCATCAGGTATCTCCCCTTGTCTTTTTAGTGTTTCACTTTTTTGTTCCCTTTGTTGTCATAATTGTTGCTGAAATGCTCTGCGGCATTTTCGCCTAACTGATCATTGTGTATGGCAGGATTCTGATTTCCTGATGCCTTTTTTGCTTTTAGCTTTTTTTCCCTGGCCATCCATAATACTCCTTTCTTATTTCAATGATCTTATTTTACCCAAATCATCTATTAGTATCCTTGTTTGCCGGATTCTTGACATGGGTTGATAAAAAGGATAGTATGAATTTGCTCGAATGCGTTTGAAGCAGGTGGAAGAAGTGAAAAAGAAAATCAGAGTATCCAGTAAGGACGTAGCCAGAGAGGCCGGGGTCTCTCAGGCAACGGTTTCCTATGTTTTGAATAATGTGGAGCATGTAAAAATCCGGCCGGAAACCAGGCAGGCGGTTTGGGATGCCGTAAAGAAACTGAACTATTCGCCCAGTCATATTGCAAGAGGAATGAAGCTGAAACGTTCCATGTCTGTGGGCGTCATAACCGATCGCAGTGTCACCAATTACAATTTTATGAAGACCCTGCAGGGGATCAAGGAAGGCCTGGCCCGATTCAATTACACCATTACCCTTCTTTTCAACACCCAGGAGGAAACCTTTCACTCCGAGATTATCAGCTACTATAATTCTAACCGCCTGGACGGATTCATTTTTGCTTTTGCCGCAGTTGAGGATTACATTCGGAATGACCTTAATCTTAAAGGTGTTCCCTATTTAATAATTGATTCCCATGTTTCCGGGCAGAGCGGAGGCGGCTGTGAGGTGGGCACCGATCACCTGATTCATATTCCCGGCCTGGCTGCCCTTTTTAAAGAGAGGGGCATCAGTAGAATGGCTTACGTTGGTCCCCTTCTGAGACACCGTGAAGATCCAAAGCCTCGTGCTTACAAGGAAGCTGTAAAAATTAATCACTTAGTAGATTGTGGAAGTTATCTGTGTTCTTTTGATGATGATGAGATTAGAAAAATGGTCCATGACCTGCTTATGTCTCCCAAGCGGCCTCAGGGCATTCTGGCCGGCAATCCGCGATTTGGATTTCATACCTTAAGAGTTGCAGCTGAGCTGGGGCTTAGGATTCCCGGAGATTTGCTGGCAGCATCCCTGGGCACTTCTGCTTTTCATGATTTTTGTTATCCGCCTATGACAGCAGTTGAGCTGCCTCTGTTTGATATGGGGTATACAGGGGCGGAAATGCTGGTTGATATAATGCAGGACAAGGATGTCGATAGAATACGGATTTTACCCTCGGAAATAGTTCTGCGCGGCTCTCTTTAAACAAGTACTTGACATAATATTGTTGTTTTTTTGTCAATAAAAGGGGTATCTATAGAACTATGGAGGGATAATATTTCGATGAAAATAGTCATTGTTGGTGCCGGAATTGCTTGTGTATCTGCCATCAAAGCAATCCGGCTTTATGATAAATATTCAGAAATTGCAGTATATGGAGAGGAACCCCACTATCCATACAAGAGAATACGTCTGACCAAGGACCTTGCTGACGGAATACAGGAGAAAAATCTGCTGATTGAACAGCAATCCTGGTATGAGGAAAACCGTGTAAGCATCTACAGGGATGCAAGAGTGGAGCGCATAGATCCGGCCTATCATAAGCTCATCCTTTCTGATGGAACCAAAGTGGAATACACAGCATTACTGCTGGCTAATGGTGCGAGCAATAGTGTTTTACCGATAAAAGGGATTGATAAGAAGGAAGTATTTACACTTCGGAATTTGCGGGATGCAAAGGAGATTCTGGAACAAGCCGGCAAATCCCAAAAGGTACTGGTTATTGGAGGCGGGATACTGGGGCTGGAAGTTGCATGGAGTCTTGTCAGGCTTGGCAAGAAGGTCACAGTGGTGGAGGCATTGCCCGCCTTGATGCCCAAACAATTGGACAGGACTGCCGCTTCTATATTGCAGAAGATTGTGGAATCCCATGGAGTTGTTGTTCAAACCGGCTGTCAGATTAAGGAGATTACAGGAGACGATACGGTCAACGGTTTTATTACCGATCAGGGCACACATCAGTCCTGTGATATGGTTATTCATTCTACCGGGATTCAACCAAATATTGAGCTGGTGAAGGATTCGGGCATATTGACCCGCCAGGGAATTTTGGTAGATGAAAGAATGCAGACCAATTTTTCTGATATCTATGCTGCCGGAGATGTAGCAGAATACCGGGGCCTTGTAGCCGGATTATGGAGTATCGCAGCTCATCAGGGTGAAATAGCCGGCAGCAATATAGCAGGACAAGACAGGGTTTGTGAAGTGCCGGTTGCTGCCACTGTTATGAACGCATTTAGGTTCTCGTTGTTTTCTATAGGGGAATTGGATGACAGCGCAGCCGATTGCTGCATATCAGGCAAGGAAGAAGGAGACAGATATCAGAAGATTCTGTTTAAAGAAGGAAAAATTACAGGAGCGCTGTTCATGGGCAGCATAAGGGAGCTGCCCTCAATCAGGAAGTCTATGGAGCAAAAATGCTCATTCCCGGAAGTGTACAAAAGGGATATGCAGCCATCTGAATTTATGACATTGCTTAAAGAAAAACAGGCAAAAAAAGAGCTGCAGCCTGTCGGTGCAGCATCGAAAGCGGTTTACAGATAATCAGCGGATTATTCTTACCTTGATTACCCCGTCAATATCATTCAGCCGATTGTGTAAGTCATCCGGGGCGCCGTTGTCTATATCAATTATGGTATAGGCTGCGTTGCCCTTGCTTTTGTTCATCATATTGGCGATGTTTATATGATGAGAAGCCAGTATGGAAGCAATCTGGCCCACCATGTTGGGAACATTGCGATGGGCAACGGTGATGCGCAGGTGATCGGATTTCGGCATTTCGCAATTAGGAAAGTTAACGGAGTTCACTATATTTCCTGTTTCCAGGAAGTATTGAACCTGAGAAGAGGCCATGGCAGCACAATTATCCTCCGATTCCGGGGTGGATGCACCCAGGTGGGGGATGGGCACAACGTTTTCAGCCTGAATCAGCTCTTCGGTCGGAAAGTCGGTAACATATGCACTGACAGTGCCGTCCCTTAATGCTTCCAGCATATCTTCAGTAACTACAAGCTCTCCCCTTGAAAAATTCAGTATTCGGACGCCCTTCTTTACTTTGGACAAAAAGTCCTTATTAATCAAACCTTTTGTGTCAGGCATAAGAGGTACGTGTATGGTGATGTAATCCGATTCCGCCAGCAGGCTGTCCAGGCTGTCAGCCCTGTGAACAGCCCGTGAAAGGCTCCATGCTGCTTTTACGGAAATATAGGGATCATATCCTGACACTTCCATTCCCAGTGCCTGAGCTCCATTTGCCACCAATGCCCCGATAGCACCCAGCCCGATTACTCCAATCTTTTTATTTGCTATTTCCGGCCCTACGAATCTGGATTTTTCCTTTTCGATAAGTTTAGGAATTTCACTCCCTTTCCCAATCAGGGATTTGGTCCACATAATCCCCTCTGAGATTTTTCGTGAAGAAAGAAAGAGTGCAGCCAGAACCAGTTCCTTGACCGCGTTGGCATTTGCACCAGGTGTGTTGAAAACCACGATTCCCTTATCTGTGCAGGCTTCTATAGGAATGTTGTTCACGCCTGCGCCTGCCCTGGCTATACAGAGAAGAGAGGAGGGAAGCTCCATTTCATGCATGTTTGCACTTCGCACCAGGATGCCGTGTGCATCCTCTGAAGAGTCGGTAATGCGGTAACGCTCCGGTACCAGATTGGTATATATTACATCGGATATATTATTTAGCAGCTTAATATTGTACATTTCTAAACCCCTTTATTCTCATCTATTTGTTTTCAAGTTCAAATTTCTCCATAAAGCGAACCAAAGCCTTAACTCCCTCTAAAGGCATGGGATTATATATGCTGGCTCGCATTCCGCCTACGGATCGATGCCCCGCCAGATTTACCAGCCCTGCTTTCTCAGCTTCTTTTATGAATTTTTTGTTCAGCTCTTCAGTTGGCAGTAGGAAGGGCACATTCATAAGGGAGCGATCCCTAGGTACCACAGTGCCTCTGAACAGGCTGGAATTGTCAATAAAGTCATAAAGCAGCTTCGCTTTTTCTATATTGAGCTTTTCGATTGCAGGCACACCACCCTGCCGCTTCAGCCACTGGAATACCAGCATTGCCATATAAATGGCAAAAGTAGGAGGTGTATTGTACATGGAATCATTATCTGCATGGATCTTATAATTCAGCATTGTCGGTGTGAAATCCATTGTTCTGCCGATCAAATCTTCACGTATTATTACGATGGTCAGGCCGGCCGGCCCTATATTTTTCTGAGCTCCGGCATAAATCAGGCCGAATTTGGATACATCATACACCTGAGACAATATACTGGAAGAAGCATCGGTTACCAGCGGCACCTCGCCTGTATCAGGCAGCTCGGTGAACCTGGTTCCGTATATGGTATTATTTATGGTAATGTGAAAATAGTCTGCATCCCTGGAGAATTCGGAGGGATCCAGCCCGGGGATGCGGTTGAAGCCATCCGGCTCAGAGCTTGCCACAATATTTACTGTTCCATATCTTTTTGCCTCTGCTATGGCCTTCTTGGACCACACACCGGTATTAACAAAATCAGCTTTTTTGCTTTTGTTCATTAAATTCAGGGGAACCATGGCAAATTGGGTGGATGCACCGCCTTGAAGAAACAAAACCTTATAGTTGTCGGGGATGGACATGAGCTCCCGAAGAAGCTTCTCAGCTTCTTTGATAATTTCCAGGTACATACCGGAACGATGGCTCATCTCCATGACGGACATGCCGGTACCCTTGGCATTAATCAGTTCATCTCTGGCCTTTTCCAATACAGGCAGAGGGAGTGCCGAGGGTCCTGCAGAAAAATTATATACTCTTTCCATAATGAAGTCCTCCTATTAAGAAAATATAAAAACTCAATACCGATGCTCAATCGGTATTGTCGGGAATTTAACAAACAATAATGTATCCGGATTACAAAATTATACTTTCTGAGTATTATACAACATTTATTTAGCTAATTAAAGTAGAAAAGTATTATTTTTGAAATTTAAAATTAGTCCTGATCCTTTGTGTTATAATTAAGGACGCATGAACAGTATGGATGTCATTCATTAGCTGAGACGAGTGAAAACAGAAGCCCTGAAGGCTTTTATGTATCCAGATCATAATTAAGAGAAAAGGTGGGTGAGAACGGCCTATGATGAAAATCAAAGAAGCCATTATCGTAGAAGGTATCTACGACAAGATGAAATTGGAGCAGTTTGTGGATGCAGCCATTATTCCCACCAACGGATTTGCATTATTCAGTGATAAAAGCCTGTTGGAAATGATTAGAAGACTGGCCGGCAAGAAGGGCATTATAATCCTTACGGATTCCGACCGGGCCGGCTTCCTAATACGCAGATACCTGCAATCCTGTATTCCCAAAGAGCAAATAAAGCATGCTTATATCCCGGAGATAACCGGCAAGGAAAAAAGAAAGGCAGCTCCTGGAAAGGAAGGATTGCTGGGGGTGGAAGGAATTTCTGAAGAGATTATTAGGGAGGCGCTAAAGAATGCCGGATACCAGCCGGCAGGGCGGAATGACGAGCGTCTAATAACCAAACAGGACCTGTTCAGGGACGGCCTGTATGGGAAGCAGAACAGCAGCAGTCTGCGGGCAGAGCTCCTGAATGAGCTGCAGCTGCCCGCCCGCTTGTCAGTCAACGGACTGCTGGAAGTCCTTAATTCACTGTTTACCTATGAAGAGTATCAGGTATTCTTATCAGGCTTTCTTAAAAATACCTTCGTAAAATAAAATCATGAGGTCCAATCCTCGGAGTTGTCAGACAAAATACAAATCTTCCGAAGGGAAATTGGCATCACATGTGACATTTATTCCCAACCTGCGCAGTGCCGACTCATCCGTAGAGGACAGAATATGAGTACTATGCATTTCGCAGCCATATATTTCTTTCAGGCTGGACAAGGCCAATTGGGCGGTTGGGTTGGTGGTGGCACTGATACTCAGTGCAATGAGAGTTTCCTCCAGATTAAGCCTTGTGTTCTTCAAATTCATAACGTCCCTTTTCAGGCTTTGAATTGATTCAATTATATTGGGGGAAAGCAGATGAATGTTGTCCGGAATTCCGGATATTATTTTTATTGCATTCAGAATAACACTGGAGCTGGCATTCATCAGAACAGATCTTTTTCCCGTAGCTAACACCTTGTTTTTCAGTTCAATAGCCGCACCGCATTTATTGTCCTTCCCGTCTTTGGGCATTCCATTGGTTACTCCCCTTGCAGCTATTACCACACTCCTGTCTTCCGGAACCAGCTTGAAGTCTTCCATCAGCAGCTCTACCCTTGAAAAGCTGTCCTTGTCTGCCAGGCCTTTCGCATACTCAACCTTGTACCAAAAATAGCGGCGGATAATTTCCTGCTTGGCTGCTTCCCGTACTACTTCGTCATTTATAATGCCGAAACCGGCACGATTTACTCCCATGTCGGTAGGAGACTTATAGACTGACTCTTCCGAGGACACTCTTTCCAGAATTCTTTTTACAACAGGGAAGATTTCCACATCCCGGTTATAGTTTACTGATGTTACGCCATAGGCCTCCAAATGAAAGGGATCTATGACGTTTAAATCCTTCAGATCCGCAGTGGCCGACTCATAGGCTACATTTACAGGATGCTTAAGCGGAAGGTTCCAGATAGGAAAAGTCTCAAATTTGGCATATCCGCTCTTGATACCCCTCTTGCTGTCATGATAAAGCTGGGACAGGCAGGTAGCCAGCTTACCGCTGCCCGGGCCGGGACCTGTAACGATGACCAGCGGCTTGTTTGTCTTAATATAGTCATTGCTGCCAAAGCCTTCCTCGCTTAAAATGGCATTAATATCGGTTGGGTAACCGGGAGTAGGCCTGTGTATGTATGTTTTAATGTTTCGGAGTTCCAATGTATTTCTGAACATTTTGGCTGCCGGCTGATCCTTGTATCGCGTAATCACAACCCCTGCAATGTTAAGATCCCAGGAGCGCAGATTATCAATAAGCTTTAAAACATCCATTTCATAGGTTATGCCAAAATCAGCGCGTATTTTGCGCCTTTCGATATCTCCTGCATAGATGCATAGGATTATTTCAGCCTTGTCCTTTAATTTATGCAGCAGTTTGACCTTGACATTGGGATCATAACCCGGCAGAACCCTGGAAGCGTGGTAGTCGTAAAAAAGTTTCCCTCCGAATTCCAGGTAGAGCTTTTGATTGAAATGTTCCACTCGTTTCAGAATTTCTCGTGTCTGCTCTTCCAGATATTTTGCGTTGTCAAAACCAGGATGAAGCACAGTGTTTTCCTCCCCAAATAAGTATGATAATAGAATAAAACGAGCTTCGAAAAAGGATTGTCATGAACAAAAACAGTTAAACCAATCCTGATATACAATATCATATTATTTGATATTTTTCATGTATTTTTAAAAATTACCGGACTATTTTTCTGACAGTAAAAAATGCAAGGACAAGGCTCTTAAGCCCTGCCTTGCATATTTTCAATTTTATTCCTTGTTCTTTACTCGCTGGTGCTGAATAACCCTCCTCCGAAGCTGGGGAACAGGATAACCAGCAAGAGGAAAAAGAACAAAAGCTCATCCTGATTTTTGCCAAAGCTGCCGCTGCTGAACAGTATGACCAGCAGCAGGAAGAAAAACAGCAGGGAATCATTGCCGCTGCCTTTGCTGCCAAACCCAAAGCCCATGGAATCACCTCGCTTACGAAACTTGTATAGTAATTTTGCAGAAAGACATCTAGCCTACTACAATAATATGTTGCAGCTGCTCAAAAAGTGAATTGCCTTTATGCTGTCAACAAACAAATCAGTACTGCATAAGCTGATATTCAGGAGAGGAAAAGAGGTAAAGGCAGTGAAGGATAATATTAGTGAGAAGGATGTCAGGAAAGTACTGGAGCAATATAAAGGAGTTCCCTTTAAACACAATGGAAGAACATTAAAGGGACTGGACTGTCTGGGATTTGTGGTTCACTTCTATAGAAATTTTGGTATTCTGCTGCCGGACAGCGACGGAAGGGAAATAGATGAAAATTGGTACAAGACCGACCCGCAAAGATATATACGCAGTATACAGAAGCTGAATGCTGTTCAGGTACCCCTGAACAATCTAAAACCTCTTGATTTGGTATATTTTGCCATATCAAGAGGAATTATTACCCATTCCGGAGTAATGATCAGCGAACGGGAATTTGCTCACATGTCACCCAGGGGCAATCTGGTAATCAGCAAGATGGAAAGGCACTGGAAGGCACGCTGCAGAGGAGCTGTCCGTTTTATGAAGTACAATTGACATCATTTCTTCAACTTTGTATAATACTACTTAATGACTATCGTGGAAAATGAAAGCAGAAATTTCGATTCTGTTTATTATCCATATGCAAAAGATTTTAAAGGAGTGTTTTTATTTGAAATCCTATGAACTGAGGGATAAGTTCCTTTTGTTTTTTAAAGAAAAAGGACATGCCGTCATTCCCAGTGCTTCTGTCATACCCGAGAATGACCCGACTGTCCTCTTTACTACTGCCGGCATGCACCCGCTGGTACCTTATCTGCTAGGAGCAAAGCATCCGGAAGGAGTCCGGCTGACCAATGTCCAGAAGTGCATTCGTACCGGAGACATAGATGATGTCGGTGATGCGACTCATTGTACCTTCTTTGAAATGCTGGGAAACTGGTCTTTGGGCGATTATTTTAAGAAAGAAGCCATTGAATGGAGCTGGGAATTCCTTACTTCAGAAAAGTGGCTGGGTATCCCGAAAGAGAAACTGTATTTTACAGTATTTGCAGGCGACGAGGATGCCCCCCGCGATATGGAGTCCTATAACTATTGGCGTGCTCTCGGAGTACCGGAGGAACGCATATTTTTCCTGCCCAAGGAACACAATTGGTGGGGCCCTGCAGGTGCTACCGGCCCCTGTGGACCGGATACGGAAATGTTCATTGATACCGGCGGGGAAAAGTGCAGCCCTGACTGCCAACCCGGCTGCAGCTGCAGTAAGTATGTTGAAATCTGGAATGATGTATTCATGGAGTACAACAAAACTGCGGATGGCAGATACGAGCCCCTTAAGCAGAAGAATGTGGACACCGGCATGGGCCTGGAACGCACCATTGCTGTTTTGCAGGGTGTGGATTCGGTCTATGACACGGATCTCTACAAGGATATCATGGACAGGATAAAGCAGCTGGCTGAGCAGAAATACGGGCAGGATGAAGAAACAGACCGGGCTTTTCGGATCGTAGCAGACCATATACGTACTGCCGTTTTTATCCTGGGGGATGAAAAAGGTGTCACTCCCTCCAACGTGGACCAGGGTTATGTGTTAAGAAGGCTGATCCGACGCGCCATCAGATTTGGGCTGCAAATAGGCATTCCCGAGGGAAGCACTCCGGAAATTGCACAGGTGGTTATAGAGCAGTATCGCCATATATATCCGGAGCTTGAAAGTAATGCAGAAACCATAAGCCGGGAACTGGCTCTGGAAGAAGAACGATTCCAGAGAACCATAAGGCAGGGACTGCGAGAATTTGACAAGCTTGTTGCCAGAATGGAAAAGGCTGCAAATGTAATTGACGGACCAAGCGCTTTTCGTCTGTATGATACCTTTGGTTTCCCTTTGGAGTTTACACAGGAATTGGCTGAGGAGAGGGGGTATTCTGTTGATGTGGAAGGTTTTAATGAAAGTTTCCGCCGTCATCAGGAGATTTCCCAGGCCGGTGCAGCCAAGAGATTCAAAGGCGGACTTGCCGATCATACTGAAGAGACAGCCAGGCTGCATACTGCTACCCATCTGCTGCATGCTGCACTGAGAAAGGTATTGGGAGAGAGTGTTGAGCAAAGGGGAAGCAATATAACGGCTGAAAGGCTGCGTTTCGATTTTTCCTTCCCCCGCAAGGTAAACCGGGAAGAGCTGGATGAGATAGAGCGCTTGGTAAATGAAGTCATTGAGAAGGATATAGAGATAAGCTGTACTGAAATGCCCGTTGAAGAGGCCCAGCAATCCGGAGCCATAGGCTTGTTTGATTCCAGGTACGGCAATATGGTAAAGGTTTATACCGTAGGGGACTTTTCCAAAGAAATCTGCGGCGGACCGCATGCATCCAGAACGGGGGAACTGGGCCGCTTCAAAATTAAAAAGGAAGAGAGCTCATCAGCCGGAGTCAGAAGAATCAGAGCTGTATTGACAGACTGATATCGCATAAACTACACTTAAACAGCCGCATCCTGAAGTAATGATGCGGCTGTTTTTGTCCTTCTTTTCCAGTATTTACTTAAATTTTATTATTTTCTTTGAAATAACGTTAGATTACGATATACTATTAGTCAAAAGCTCTCTTTCAGGGAAGGAAAATGCAAATGTCCAGGCAGATAATAATAGCAGAAAATGCAGGATTTTGCTTTGGTGTTAAACGGGCAGTTGATATGACTTCAGAATATAATACAGACAATGAATCAAAGGTGTATACTCTTGGTCCCCTCATTCATAACAGGGATCTTGTGGAGAAACTGGAACAAGAGGGGATTCGCAGGATAGACATAGGGGAGATCCCGAATTTAAAGGAAGGGGATACGGTTGTTATCCGATCTCATGGGGTGGTTCCTGATATTATCGATCAAATCAGCCGGACCGGTGCTAAGGTGTTGAATGCCACCTGTCCTTATGTAACAAGCATTCAAATGAAAGCCAGAAAATATCATGGTGAAGGCTATCAAATCATTATTGTGGGTGATAAAAACCATCCTGAGGTAATAGGAATCAATGGATGGTGCAACAATACAGCTTTGGTTACCAGGGATGGAAGTGATCTGGAGAATCTGCCGGACAAGGTATGTGTACTGTCGCAAACAACTGAAAAGCACATTAATTTTGAGAAGACCGTCCAGGCGGTTACCGGACAAGCACGGGATGTACTGGCCTTTAATACCATATGCAGTGCAACCAGAGAAAGACAGGAGAGTGCAGATCGGGTATCCAAAATTGTTGACCTGATGGTTGTAATAGGGGGCAGACACAGCTCCAACACAAAAAAACTGTATGAGATCTGCAGGGAAAACTGCAGCAATACTTTGCTTGTGGAAAATGCCGGCGAACTGCCGGAATGGGTCATTTCGGATCCAAAGCTGAAAAGAGTTGGAGTAACAGCAGGTGCCTCAACGCCGGATTGGATTATGAAGGAAGTAATGGATAAGCTCAGGGGAGAAGGCGCTTCCGGCAAGCGGGATCAGGAGGAAAGAAAATCAGATTGACATTCAAGGAAGCATTACAGGAGGCGTGCTGAATGCAAAGGGCGAAAACAAGAAAAGTTCAGGTGGGCAGCAAGGCAATTGGCGGAGATGCACCCATAACCGTCCAGTCCATGACCAATACCGATACCAGAGATGTGGAAGCCACCGTTGCTCAGATACACAGGCTGGAAGAAGCCGGATGTGATATCATTCGCTGCACCGTACAGGACCAGGAGGCTGCTGAAGCCCTGGCAAAAATAATTCCTGAGATTCATATCCCTCTGGCAGCGGATATTCATTTTGATTACAGACTGGCACTTAAATCCATAGAGAACGGCGTGGCCAAGCTGCGTATTAATCCGGGCAACATCGGGAAAAAGGACAGGGTCAGAGCTGTAGTTGAGGCTGCTCAGGACAAGGGAATTCCTATTCGCATAGGGGTTAATTCAGGCTCCCTGCAGCGTGATTTATTGCAGAAATACGGTGGAGTATGCCCGGAAGCCCTGGTGGAAAGCGCAATGCGGCATGTGGAAATACTCGAAGAGCTTCAGTTTTATAACATTGTCATATCGGTTAAATCCTCTGATGTACAGGAGATGATAGAGAGCTACAGGCTTATATCCAAAAAGGTGGATTATCCTTTGCATGTGGGTGTGACGGAATCAGGAACAGCAGGCAGGGGGACCATTAAATCCAGTGTAGGCATAGGAGCTTTGCTTTCAGAGGGAATTGGAAATACCATTCGGGTCTCACTGACAGGTGATCCGGTGGAAGAGGTTATTGTGGGAAGGGAAATTTTGAAAGCTCTGGGTCATATCCGTGAAGGCATTGAATTGATTTCCTGTCCTACCTGCGGCCGGACCCGGCTTGATTTGATACGGATTGCCCATGAAGTGGAAAACAGACTTTCATGGGTGAAAAAGCATATTAAGGTAGCCGTAATGGGCTGTGCAGTAAACGGACCCGGAGAGGCAAGAAGGGCTGATATTGGAATAGCCGGAGGAAATGGAGAAGGCCTGATCTTCCGAAAGGGAGAGATTGTTAGAAAGGTAAGGGAAGAGGACCTGGTGGATGAATTAATTAAAGAAATTGAGACAATACTGGAAAATTGACAAGTTATTTTCCAGCCTGCATATTTTCTTTTTCCTGTATTCATGGGGGAGGGGTAGGCCATGAAGCAAAAAGCATTGTGCGCTGTTCAGATGAATTGGTCAGCGGAACACTACAGAAGCCGGGAAGCTTTTGAGGCTAAAATTCGTTCATTGCTGGACAAGTGTCCGGCAAAGTCTGAAAACCTTGATATTCTGGCGGCGTTCCCGGAGGACGTGGGTACACCGCTGGTGCTTATGGATTCTCCTGATTGGGTTTTCAGGGCTGGGTCCCTCAGGTCCGCCATTATCAGATTGGCGGTCTGCTATGCTGCCCAGACGCTTAAGTACAAGCTGAGTTACAGGACAGGCCTTATACGTTCCCTCATACTGGCCAGGGCAGATACAGCAGCAAAAGCCTATTTTGAGACCTTTTCCGGGCTTGCCAGGGAGTATGGTATCTATCTGGCAGCAGGCTCCATCCTTTTGCCTGATATAATCAGTCTGCCTGATAAGCCATGGGAAAGGGGCAATACATATCAATTCAATCTGCCGGATGTTTACAATATTTGCTTCCTGTTTGGCCCGGATGGCCGAATTATGGGTTATCAGAAAAAAGTTTACCTGGTACCGGACTTGGAGGATGAAAAGGGCTTTGATATTGTCAGCGGCTCTCTGAGCGATCTGAAGGTTTTTGATTCCCCCTTCGGGAAACTGGGAATTGCTGTCTGCCTGGATGGCTTTAAGGAGGATGTATTGCAAAGGTTGGTTGAACTGGGAGCCAATATACTGATTCAGCCATCTGCCAACAGCAAGCCCTGGAATCGGGACGAACAGGAAGGCTGGATGAAAAGTGTATGGACTGCAGTAGATTCCCGTGGTTTTGCATATGCAATGAATCCCATGATGACCGGTTGTCTTTACGACCTGTGCTTTGAGGGTCAGTCTTCCATTCTGGAAAAGAATTATACCGGCAGGAAAACAGGCTACAGTGCTTTGCAGCCAGTTGAACATTTTGTGAAGATAGCAGAAGGCTGGAACAGCGAAGAGATAATAACCGTATTTATCAATGATATTGAATAATGGAGGTTTTTCATGAAGCAGTACATACTTTCCCTTAACAGCGGATCTTCATCCCTGAAATTCAATTTATTTGAACGGGATAATGAAAACATATTGAGGTCCCACCTGAGCGGTATTGTACAGGAGGTAGGCAACGAAGAGAAAAGCCGGCTGAGATATGATATTGGAGGCTGCAGGCATCAGAAGGACATTCCGGTAAGAACCCACAATGAAGCGCTGATTTTGCTCTTTCGCGAGCTGGAAAAAAACAACGTTCCCATGGAGTCCATATGCAGCGTGGGTCACAGAGTGGTTCATGGAGGCGAAAGGTATAACGCCAGTGTATTGATTGATGAAAGTGTTATTCAGACCATAAAGGAATTAATACCCCTGGCTCCATTACATAATGCTCCCAATCTGACCGGAATTGAAGAGGCTATGAAGCTTTTGCCGAAGATACCCCATGTAGCTGTCTTTGATACGGCATTTCATGCTGACATGCCTGAACATGCCTACCGCTATGCCATTCCGGAAGAATGGTACAGGGGCTATGGAGTCCGCAGATATGGATTTCATGGCACTTCCCACCTTTTTGTAGCAAAAAGAGCTGCCAGGTTTCTGAATATACCCTATAAGGAGTTTAATGGAATTACCGTTCATCTGGGAAATGGCTGCAGCATAACCAAGATACGGAATGGAAAATCAGTTGACACCAGTATGGGTTTTACTCCCCTGGAAGGTCTGGTCATGGGCACCCGTACCGGAGATATTGATCCGGCTCTGATTTCCCATGTAGCGGAAAGGCTGGTAGAGGACAAGGGTATATCCTTGGCTGAGGCTTATCGGAGTGTTATGCAGGCTTTGAACAAGCAAAGCGGACTTAAGGCCCTGACCGGGGTTTCCATGATGCAGGAGATCCGTAAACGGGCAATGGATGGAGATGCAGCGGCAGATGCTGCCTTATCGATTTATGCCTATCGGGCAGCCAAATACATAGGAGCATACCTGGCCACCTTGCCGGAAACTCATGCTATTGTATTTACTGCAGGCATAGGAGAAAATGAAGGAAATATCAGAGCCAGAATTCTGTCATATCTGGAAAACCTCTCGTTTGAAATTAAGGAGGAAAATTCTTACAAAAAGCAGGAAATGGAGGTAGCCAGGAGCAGCAAAATGGGCGGCACTCCTGTATCCGTATTGGTTATTCCCACTGACGAAGAGATTGTAATAGGATATGATGCTCTTTTTATAGGATGTTTAAAACAGGGAGCGCCTGAAGTGTATCCCTTTGAAAAATGATTGACTGGAAAAATAACGGGCAAGGGGTAGATATAATGAAAAGAATCCTCCCTTTTATTTTGATCCTGATAATAGCGGGGAGTCTGGCAAATTGTGTCTTTCTGCCGGGAAATGAATCTTCCGGAAGCTCCGATATCGGTCATGAAGATGTGGAAACTACAGATAACGGGCAGACTGAGACTCCACCACCGCAGCAGAATGATCCTGAGCCATCCCCGGGTATTCACACTGTAAATACACAAAAGCCTGAGGAAACACCTGCTGCAACAATCGAACCTGATCCTGGTCCGGAACAGGAGGAGACGGTGGAGATCCGGATTTCTTTCGCAGGTGACTGCACCATCGGAACGGATGAAGCCTTTACATATGTCAATTCATTTCCTGACAGATATGAGAGAGTGGGCGGTGACGATTCCTACTTTTTCAGGGGAGTGAAACCGATTTTTGAAAATGATGATCTGACCCTGGTAAATCTGGAAACTACCTTTACCAGGGAAAAGAAAAAGGCTGAGAAGAAATTTCGTTTCAAGGGTGATCCCTCCTATGTAAATATTCTGAAGGAAGGCAGTATAGAAGCAGTCAACATCTCAAACAACCATATTTACGACTACCTGAAAAAGGGATTTCAGGATACCCTTGCAACCCTTGAACAGGCAGGCATACTGTATTCAGGTGAAGGACATATAGCCTACTATGAAACAAAAGGCATCACCATAGGCAGCATAGGTTACCAAGGCTGGAGTACGGGGATAAAGGATTCCCTGAAAAATGATATACTGGAAGCCAGGCAGAAGGCTGATATTGTCATTGTTTCCTTTCATTGGGGCATAGAGCGTTCCAACTACCCCAATTCAGTACAGATTGAGCTGGGTAGGTTTTCCATAGATCATGGTGCGGATATTGTAGTAGGTCATCATCCCCATGTAATTCAGGGGATTGACAAGTATAAGGACAAATACATCGTTTACAGTCTGGGCAACTTCTGCTTTGGCGGCAACCGCAATCCATCGGACAAAGATACTTTTGTCTTCCAAAGCATTTTTACTTTCCGCAATGGGGAGCTTGCCGGGCAGGAAGGGATAGTGTACCCATGCAGCATATCATCTGTTGATAATGTTAATGACTATCAGCCTACCCTGCTAAAGGGCAAGGATCGGGAAAGAGTGATAAATCGACTGCTGGAGTACAGCACTAAGCTGAAATACGGAATAACGAAAGATGACGTAATATTTGCTGAAGAGATGACGGATATGGATAAAGCTGAAGACAGCACCGGGAGGTAGATTTGTTGTTTGACACAATTTTCTTTGATCTTGACGGCACCTTGCTGCCTCTTGACATGGATGAGTTTATGAAAATTTATTTTGGGGAGTTGGGAAAATCCTTTCAGGACATAATCAGTGCCGATGAACTGGTAAGCCATGTATGGGCAGGTACTGAAGCCATGATAGCCAACCTTGAGAAAAAAACCAACGAACAGGTATTTATGGATACCTTTTCCCAATTGATAGACGGCGACCTAAAAGTCTATCAGGAGAGGTTTGATCGGTTTTATGATGAAGGATTCCTTAAGGTGAGAAATTCTGTACAGGCATCGCCCTTGATTAAGCAGTCAGTAGATGTACTGAAGGATAAGGGATATTCCCTTGTCATTGCAACCAATCCTTTATTTCCGCGAAAGGCGATTCTTCATCGTATTGATTGGGCCGGGCTAAGCCCTGACGATTTTGAATATATCTCCAGCTATGAACAGAATTGTTACTGCAAGCCTAATCCGGAGTTTTACACTGAGATACTGGAGGCATTGGGAAAACTGCCTGAACAATGCATGATGGTAGGAAATGATGTGCAGGAGGACATGATCGTTTCCTCGCTGGGGATGAAAACCTGGCTGATTACGAATCATTTGATTCACCGGAATGATCACCCCATAGAGTGTGATTATCAGGGCAGGTATGAAGACTTCTACCTGTTTGTATGTGAATTACCCGGACTGAGCTGATATTTTGGTGCTTTCCAGAATCCAGTAACCTCCCTGCTTGTAAATAACCCTGCAGTTACCGAATATTGACTGCAGTTTGGCAACGGCAGACTTAGCTCCCTGTCGTTTTTGTATAACCAGATACAGAGAACCGCCGGGGTGAAGGTAGTTTATGCTTTGTTCGAACAGGGGATAGATTATGTTTTTGCCTGCCCGGATGGGCGGGTTGCTTACAATGGTATTAAACAAGCCGTCAACCTGCTGAAAGCCGTTGCTTACATGGGCATTGGCGTTTTTTATCTGATTTCTTTCAATGTTCCGAAGAGTCAGTTCCACTGCGCGCTGATTTATGTCCACCAGCGTCACCTGTGATTCCGGATACAATTTTGCCAGACTCAGCCCGATCACGCCATAGCCGCATCCCAGGTCCAGGATATTTCCTGACAATTCAGGCAGAGATTTTATGAGGATTTCGCTGCCATAGTCCACCTTGGTTTTGGAAAAGACGCTGGAATCCGTATACAGCTCAAGAAACATGTCTTTTATCTTAAAACTGATACTCTTTATGTCGCGGGGAGACTGTGGATTTTGCGTGTAATAATGCTCCATTGTAATTTTTACTCCTTATTAAATATCAGTAGGATTCATCTTATAAATATCGGTTTGTTTTAAGATTATTCAAAGCTTCAACTTCCTTTTCAGTTAATTCCCTGAAAGTTCCGGGTTGCAGCCCTTCATCCAGCTTCAGACTGCCAATGGAGATTCGTTTCAGATAACATACCTTCTTGCCCAAAGCCTGAAACATACGCTTAACCTGATGGAATTTTCCTTCGCAGACAGTAACCATAACTTTTGATATTTCTCCGCTTGCCAATATATCCAGCCTGGCGGGGAGAGTGACGAAGCCTTCTTCCAGAGGAATTCCCTGCCTGAAGGCCTGGACATCCTCAGGACTCACTTGTCCTGATACTTCGGCATAGTAGGTTTTGGGAACACCCTTTTTGGGCGACAGGAGATTATGGGCAAGCTGTCCGTCGTTGGTTATAAGCAACAGACCTTCTGTATCCTTGTCCAATCGTCCCGCTGGGAATAAGTCAAACTTGTCGTAGGGCGGTGTCAGGAGATCTATTACTGTTTTACTGTTTGGATCCCAGGTAGAGGAAACTACACCAGCAGGCTTGTTCATCATCAGATAGTGAAATCTGCTGTAGTTGACTATTTCACCATCCACAGCCGGTAATTCTTTATCCAAATCCACCAGATACCCCGGGTCCTTTATGACTTTTCCGGAGACAGTTATATTTCCTGCCTTGATTAGTGCCTTCACTTCTTTCCGGCTTCCATAGCCGGAGTTTGCCAGTATTTTATCCAATCTTGCCCTGCTTAATTTAGGTTTTTCCATTGTTCATACCAACTTTCCGGCTGTATTGAAAATATTATAGCACATCCTGCCGGACGGCTTCAATCAAAGGGATATCTAAGCAGGATGCAGGTAAAATTTTCTACAAAGAAGATACATTATGGTGTAAAATAATGATTGTAATGTAATAAGAAGGGGGATTTTCGAATGAAAGACAGTAAGCTTACATATTATCTGGACTCGCTTCAAAGCTACGGCATACCAGGGTGCAGCTGCATGGTGTATCACCATCATGAACCGATATATCACCACACAGCGGGTTATACCGATACTGAAAAAACAAAACCGACAGAGCTGGATACTACCTACTGGCTTTATTCCGCAACCAAATTGGTTACATGCACTGCCGTAATGCAATTGGTCGAAAGGGGCCTTATTTCCCTGGATGATCCGGTTGACAAGTACCTTCCCGAGTACGGAAATTTGATGGTGAAGCATGAAACCGGAACAAAACCGGCACAAAACAGGATGACAATCAGGCATCTGATGTCTATGCAAAGCGGTCTTAATTATAATATCAATACCCCATCACTAACTAAAGCTGTAAAGGATTCGAACGGACAGATATCAACACGGGAGTTTATAAGAGCCCTGTCACAGGAACCATTGGATTTCGAACCGGGAACGCGCTTTCAGTACAGTTTAAGTCATGATGTCCTTGGAGCGCTTGTAGAAGCAGTGTCAGGCATGTCTTTTGATCAGTATCTGGATAAATCTATTTTTATGCCTTTGAACATGAGCAATACCGGATTTGAACTGACGGCTGACAGAAGAGCTTTGATGTCACAACAGTATCGGTATGATGTCTTATCCCGGACTGCGAAACCAATCCACATGGAAAACGGGTATGTTTTGTCTCCCAACTATAAAAGCGGTGGAGCCGGTCTGATTTCAACAGTACAGGATTTCATACTGTTTCTGGATGCTTTATCCAATGGAGGAGCAGCATACAATGGCAATCGGATTATCGCAGCCGAATCCATTGACCTTATGCGTACAGACCAATTAAGCGGTGAGTCCGTAAAGGATTTTGCTGCTTTCGGAAGGGCAGGCTACAGTTATGGCCTGGGCGTGCGTGTTCATATTGACAGTAAGGCCTCCTGTGCAAAGAGTCCTTTAGGTGAGTTTGGATGGGATGGAGCAGCAGGCGCTTATGCGCTGATAGATCCTGAAAATCACCTGGCAATCTTCTATGTTCAGCATGTTTTGGGTTGTGAATATGCCTATCAGACAATACATCCCACCATCAGAGATCTGACATATGAGATGCTGTAATAAACCTCTGCATTCCGGAGGCAATTGGTGATTTGCACAGGTATATTCAGGTTATAATACTTTTGGTATGAAATTGGTAAACAAGAGAGGTTAGAAAAATGGATAACATCTATTTCAATTCGGATTCGGCCGTAAAAAAACTGTCTGTGAGCGGAAAGGACTATCTATATTATGATATCTCCTCACTGGACAAGTCGGGAGACAGACTTTCCAGGCTGCCTTTTTCCCTGAAAATTCTGCTGGAATCTGCATTGCGAAATTTTGACGGAAAGCTGATAACCATGGAACATATTGAAAGGATTTCCTCCTGGAACGGTAAAGGCACTGACGGTGAAATCCCATTTATTCCATCTCGTATCGTATTGCAGGATTTTACGGGAGTTCCGGTTGCAGTGGACTTGGCAGCCATGCGGGCCAAACTGAAGGAAATGGGTGGAGATCCTGAGAAAATAAATCCTGCTGTGCCGGTTGATCTTGTAATAGATCACTCTGTTATAGTTGATTCCTTCGGATCGCGCGAATCGCTGGACTACAATGTCCGGAGAGAATTTGAACGCAACGAGGAACGCTACAAACTGCTCAAATGGGCGCAAAATGCCTTTTCAAATTTCCGTGTTTTCCCCCCGTCGGTAGGAATTGTGCATCAGGTGAACCTTGAATATCTGGCTTCAGTTGCATCCACCAGGATGACTGACAAGGGACGTGTTGTATTACCGGATACCTTGGTCGGTACCGATTCTCATACAACCATGATTAACGGAATTGGTGTATTGGGATGGGGTGTTGGCGGTATAGAAGCAGAGGCCTGCATGCTGGGACAGCCGTTATATTTCCTTTTGCCGGATATCATAGGCTTTGAGCTGTCAGGCAGCCTTCCGGCAGGAGCCACTGCAACCGACCTGGTTCTTACAATCACCAATATTCTGCGAAAAACAGGGGTGGTGGGAAAATTCGTGGAATTTTACGGGGAAGGTGTAAGAAATATCAGTGTGGAGGATAGGGCTACCATAGCCAACATGTGTCCCGAGTATGGAGCTACAGCAGCATATTTCCCCGTAGATGACAAGACGCTGGACTACTTAAGAGCTACAGGAAGAAGCGAAGAACAGATACTTCTAGCAGAGAAATATTTTAAAGCGCAGGGCATGTACAGAACGGAAGCCGATGAGAAACCGCTCTTTACCGATGAGCTTCATCTGGATCTGTCTTCAGTGGAACCCAGCCTGGCAGGACCCAGACGACCCCAGGATCGCATCCCGCTGAGGGAAATGAAGAAAAAGGTTTCCTATCTGGCAGTTACCCCCATTTCGGATGGTGGATACGGTCTGGATGCAGGGGAGATAGATAAGATTGCAGAGATAGAGTACAGGGACGGAACAAGGGAGCAGCTGAAGACAGGTGCTGTTGTGATATCTGCCATAACCAGCTGCACTAACACTTCAAACCCTGCTGTTATTATAGGGGCAGGCCTGCTGGCTAAAAAAGCCGTGGAACTGGGCCTGAAAAAGCCCCGATATGTGAAGAGCAGTCTGGCACCGGGTTCCCTGGTGGTGACCGATTACCTGGAAAAGTCCGGCTTACTTACCTATTTGGAAGAGCTGGGCTACAATATAGTGGGATATGGCTGTACTACCTGTATCGGCAACAGCGGTCCATTGGCGGAAGAGGTCACTAAAGCCATAGTCAAGCATGATATTACAGTGGCATCAGTCCTTAGCGGCAATCGGAATTTCGAAGGGCGGATTCATCCTCTGACGAAAATGAACTTTCTTGCATCGCCTCTTCTTGTTGTAGCTTATGGCCTGGCAGGCACCATTCAGATTGATTTTGATTCAGAGCCTATAGGATATACGCCTGAGAACCAGCCGGTATACTTAAAGGATATATGGCCCGATCCCAAGGAAATATACGATACTATTCACAAAGTTATAACGCCTGAGATGTACAGAAGCAGATACAGGGATATACTTAAACAGAATGAGCTTTGGAACAGCCTGCAGGCTCCGGATGATCAGCTGTATCAGTGGAGTGAATCCTCTACCTATATCAGGAAGCCGCCCTTCTTTGATAATATGGGAACTCAGCCTGAAAAGCTGAGAAATATTTCAGGAGCACATGTTCTGGCTCTGCTTGGGGATTCGGTAACAACAGATCATATCTCTCCCGCAGGCAGCATTCCGGAAACATCGGATGCAGGAATCCACCTAACTTCGCAAAATGTTGAGCCGCAGCACTATAACTCCTACGGTTCCCGGAGGGGTACCCATGAAGTAATGATGAGGGGCACCTTTGCCAATATTCGTATTCGTAACAGGATGCTCCCGGAGGTGGAAGGCGGCTTTACCAGACATATACCCAGCGGCGAGATCATGTCCATATACAGAGCCGGCATGAAATACAAAGATAAAGGGATTCCTCTGATTGTGGTTGCAGGCAGGGAATATGGAACCGGCAGCTCCAGGGACTGGGCAGCAAAAGGAACCGCCCTTCTTGGAGTCAAAGCGGTGCTGGCGGAAAGCTTTGAGAGAATTCACAGGAGCAACCTGATTGGAATGGGTGTACTGCCCCTTCAGTTTATGGAGGGAGAGAACGCAGATAAACTGGGCATAACCGGATATGAAACCTTCCAAATTGAGGGCGTTACTGAGCTGGCTCCAAATAAGCCGGTGGACATAACCGGCATTCGCAGGGACGGCACTGCATTTCATTTTAAGGCTGTTGCACGGCTGGAAAGCAATGTGGAACTGGAATACTATGAACATGGCGGTATATTGAACATGATTCTTCGCAGTTTCCTGAATGAAGCTTAAGCTTTGTGAATTATGTAATGGAGGAAAGAGATTTGCCATACAACAGAAAGACTGTTTATATATTCGGACACAAAAACCCTGATACCGATTCAACCTGTGCTGCAATAACTTATGCATACTTAAAAAACATGTTGGATCCGGATAAGGAATACATTCCTGCAGTCCTTGGCGGAATCAATATGGAGACATCCTTCTGCCTGGATTATTTCGGAGTGGATGTACCGGTCAAATTGGACAACCTGAAGCCAAAGGTATCTGATATGCGGCTGGAGCATATTTCACCGGTTCATGAACAGGACTCCATTTTGGAGGTTGTCAAAAAGATAGTCAATACCAGCGGCAAAACACTGCCCGTAGCCGACGAGCGAGAGCGTCTGATGGGCATCATATCTATAACAGATCTGGTTCCTGCCATGATTTCACTTCAGCAAAATCATATGAAGGAACTCGAGATACCCATACCCAATCTTTTGGATGTATTGGAACTCTCCATCCTGCAGGGACAGCTGAAGGAGGATGTGTTTAAGGGACATGTCTATATATTCAGCGATCTGACATACTACCGCCGTATTTCCAAAAACGGACTTATAATCTGCAATAAACACGAATATGCAGCAGGCTTTATTTTTTCGCTGGAACCCAAATATATTATCGTCGCTGATGTGGAAGACAGCTCTGCTCTTAAGACCATACCGGATTATAGGGGCGTTATATTCTCCTCACGTAAGAATATGTATGAGCTGGTTCAGGCTGTTAACCTTGCCTTGCCTGTCTCCGATCTTGTCAAGAAGGAGAACCTTGAGTATTTTGCTCTCTCTGAAGATATAGAGGATGTTAGAAAAAATCTGATTACTTCCAGATACAGGAGTTATCCTGTTGTCAACGAGCATGGGAATATAGCCGGCATGTTCTCACGCAGCAATTTGATGGACATAGAGCCTAAAGAAGTTATTCTGGTTGATCACAACGAAAAAAGCCAATCCATAGACGGTATTGAAACAAATCGCATTCTGGAAGTCATTGACCACCATAGGATATCCGATTTCCAGACCATGGGTCCGCTTTACTACCGTGCTGAACCTGTTGGCAGCACCAATACCATAATCTGCAAGGCCTTTATGGAGAACAACATTGAGATCCCCAAAGACATGGCCGGCCTTATGCTCAGCGGCATTTTGTCTGATACCCTGATATTCAAGTCGCCTACCTGTACCCCTGAGGACAGAAAGCTGGCAGAGCATCTGGCAAAGACAGCTGAAGTCAATATACAGGAGTATGGGATAAGAATGCTGTCAAAAGGCGAAAACCTTGTGGGCATTCCGACAAGAAGCATTATAACAAGGGATATGAAGAGGTTTATTATGGGCAATTACAGGGTATCCGTGTCCCAGGTCAATGTAGGAGACATTGAGGCCTATCAGGAGATCCTGGATCAGGTTAAGGAAGAATTAAATGCCCTTTGCAGAGACAATAACCTGGATTTGTCCGTACTTATGCTTACCAGTCTGGTTATGGGGGGTACAGAGCTCATTGTGGCAGGGGAGGAAAAGTGGCTGGCCCAGGCAGCTTTCAATCTGGAAAAAGGCAGGGACAATATCTTTGTAAAGGGGATGTTTTCCCGAAAGAAACAGGTTGTACCCAGGCTCATGGAAATGGCCTACTCGTAAACAGTCTCTTAAATCCCGTTTATTTTATCACAAATGTGGTATTAATAATTAGTAACTGCAGAACATATTGATTACTGCAGTAAAGAACACAACACAGAAAAAGCGGAGGGAAAAAATGAAAGACTATAAGAAGATGAATGAGTATTTATCCAACCTGGCAGTTCTTAATGCTAACCTGCATAATATTCACTGGAATGTTGTAGGCAAACAGTTTGTACAGATTCATGAGTACACTGAGAAGCTATATGATGACTTCTTCGAGAAATTTGATGCTGTTGCCGAAATTCTGAAGATGAAAGGTGAAAAACCCTTAACTAAACTGGCGGACTACCTGCAGAATGCATCCATCAAAGAGCTGGATGGAGATAAATTCTCATGCAAGGAAGCACTGCAGCTTGTGGAAGGTTATCTGAATGATATGAAAAAACTGGCTACAGAAATCAGGAATGATGCAGATGAAGACGGTGATTTTGAGGTGGTAATGGAGTTCGAGGATCATGTTGCCGGCTACAGCAAGGAACTTTGGTTTGTAAGATCCATGCTGGAATAACTTATCAGCTGACATCAACAGGAAAACGGCAGCACCAACAGCTGCACTGACAATTATATGAACTAATACTTAATAAAAGATCACTTCACGCAAAGCGGAAGTGATCTTTTTGTTATATATAGTTATATACAAGAATCAGTCTTTTCTCATCCATCAGCTCAACAGGCTTGAAGGAAACTTTGACATTTGGACTATTCTGCTGGTAAAATAAATCAAAAACAAAATTAGACCAAGGAGGAAGCAAAATGACACAATTTAACGGACTTGGCCTGAATCTGGGCAATTTATCAAGACTTTCAAGGGCGAAGACTCGTTCCATCAGTCCTGAGAATTTTACCGGAGAAAAATCAAAGGGCGGAATGGCTACTGAGGGAACCGGAGCAAGTTGCGCAAGGGACTTAGGACAGGGTTGGAAAATTTCTCCTTCAGTCCGAATTGAGGCCGGAGAAACTTTTGTACTTGCTGATATAGAAGGGCCCGGCGCAATTCAGCAGATATGGATGACACCTACCGGCAATTGGAGATTCAGCATCCTGAGAATATATTGGGATGATCAGGAACACCCATCAGTTGAATGTCCTGTGGGAGATTTCTTTGCATCAGGCTGGGGAAGTTATGCGCAGCTTAGCTCTTTGGCTGTTTGTGTAAACCCGGGAAGTGCTTTCAATTGTTATTGGGAAATGCCCTTCAGAAAGAGATGCAGAATAACCATGTCCAATATTGCAGATGAAGATATGATATTATATTATCAGATTAACTATACATTAACTGAGGTACCTGATGACTGTGCTTATTTTCATGCAAATTTCAGAAGAGTGAATCCGCTGCCATATAAGAGTGTATACACAATTCTCGATAATGTGAAAGGGCAGGGGCATTATGTAGGTACATACATGGCATGGGGTGTCAATAACTGCGGATGGTGGGGAGAAGGCGAGATAAAATTTTACCTGGACGGTGATAAGGAGTTTCCTACCATCTGTGGAACCGGAACAGAGGATTATTTCTGCGGTTCATATAATTTTGAGAACCCGAAGACAAAGCAATATCAGGAATATACTACTCCCTATGCAGGTCTGCATCAGGTAATCAGGCCGGATGGAGTATATCAGTCTCAGCAAAGGTTTGGCTTATACAGGTGGCATATTATGGATCCTATTAGGTTTGAGGAGGATATCAGGGTTACAATCCAGGCTTTGGGATGGCGCAGCTATGGAAAATACCTGCCCTTGCAGGATGATATTTCTTCTGTCGCATACTGGTATCAGACGCTGCCGTCTCTTAAACTGCCTGAATTGCCTGATCGGGATTACCTGGAAATAATTTAATAAATTTAGCATGTGATTGTATCTGAGTTGCTGAGAAGGGAGGATTCAAGGTATGAAAAGGTATACAGGAGAAGCTCTGAATATGATATCTTATCCACTTGGTGGAATTGGAGCAGGCATGTTCTGTCTGGAAGGCAGCGGCATGCTGAGTCAGTTTTCTCTCAGGAATGAACCGGCTGTTGATAATGAACCAAATGTCTTTTCAGCAGTCTGTGTAAGGAATCACCCGGAGAACCTTGTCAGGGTGCTTGAGGGTCAGGTGCCCCGGAGGAAGATATTCGGCAGTACAAGTAGGGCAGATATGGGCAACGGACTTACGGGAAAGAACTACGGATTGCCAAGAATGAAGTCAAATGACTTTACCGCAAGGTTCCCCTTTGCGGAGATAAATCTGCAGGATGATAAACTGCCTCTTGATGTAAAGCTGGTTGGCTACAGTCCCTTCCTGCCGCTGAATGAGGATGATTCCAGCCTGCCTGCAGCATCACTTGAGTACATATTTACCAATAACTCAAATCAGGCGCTGGAGGCTGTCTACTATTTTAATGCATTTAACTTCATGAAGTTCAATAATAATGAGAAGGCTCATGTTTACAAGAAAGAAAACGGATTTATACTGGCTCAGCTTCCTCAGGATGATGCGCCTGAAGCAGAAGGATACTTCTATGCAGCTGTCAGGGATAATGATGCAAAGATAAATACCAATTGGTTTGATGGCGGCTGGTTTGATATTCTGACAATGCTATGGAATGACATCAGGGCCGGTGTAGTTAAGGACGAAGGCAATCCCGGTAACTTAAGCCCGGGAGGTTCAATTGCTGTTCCATTTGTTCTCAAACCCGGTGAGCAAAAGAAAATAGAACTTCTGCTGACCTGGTATGTGCCTACCACTAAGCTGCGGCATGGATATGAAGAAGAAGAGGAATCCTGCTCGTGTTCATGTTCTTGTGGATCTGAAAAAAACAGTAAACCAACCCATAAACCATGGTACGCAGGGCAGTTCACCGGCGTGGAAGCGGTAATGAATTATTTTTCCGATAATTATGACAGGCTTTACCGGGAAACCAAACTCTTCAGTGATACCTTCCTGGACAGCACACTTCCTGACGTTGTACTTGATTCTGTCAGTGCCAATCTTACCATTCTTAAGTCCCCAACAGTATTGCGCCAGACAGATGGCAGAATCTGGGCATGGGAGGGCTGCTGTGATACCAGCGGATGCTGTACCGGCTCCTGTACCCATGTCTGGAATTATGCACAGGCAATGTGTCACCTGTTCCCTGCCCTTGAAAGAAGCCTGCGCCAGACGGAGTTCAATGAAAATCAGAATGAGGCCGGTCATCAGGAGTTTCGGGCATCCTTACCCATCCGAAAATCAGGTAATAAATATCATGCAGCTTCTGACGGCCAGTTGGGCGGCATAATGAAAATGTATCGGGAGTGGAGAATATCCGGAGATACCGGCTGGTTGGAAAGCTATTACGAAAAGATTAAAAAAAGTCTGGACTATTGCATCTCCACCTGGGATAGAAATGAAGAAGGGGTATTAAAAGAGCCGCATCACAATACATATGATATAGAATTCTGGGGAGCGGATGGGATGTGCACATCCTTCTACCTGGGAGCTCTGACAGCTTTTGTAAAAATAGGAGAAGCGCTGGGCAAAGATGTTGATCGATACAGAAAACTGTATGACAAGGGAAAGGAATATATGGAAACAAAGCTGTTTAACGGCGAATACTTTTATCAGGAAACAGAGTGGGAGACATTGCACCAAAAGCTTAGCTTTGAAGGTGAAAACGAGCAATGTGTCAGGCTCTTGAATAAGGAAGGACCTAAGTATCAATATGGCACCGGCTGTATTTCTGACGGTGTTCTGGGTGCATGGCTTGCCAAGATGTGCGGATTGGGCGAGATTCTCGATACAAAGAAAGTGAAATCCCATTTGTTGTCCGTTTACCGTTATAATTTCAAACCCTCCCTGATAGAGCATGAAAATCCCCAGCGGCCTGGTTTTGCCGTGGGCGATGAGGGCGGGCTTCTCCTGTGTTCCTGGCCGAAGGGAGGCAAACCTTCCCTGCCTTTTGTTTACAGTGACGAGGTTTGGACCGGTATAGAGCATCATGTTGCTTCCCATTTGGCGTCTTTCGGCTATGTGGATGAAGGCCTTGAAATTGAACAAGCATGCAGAGACAGATATGACGGAATAAAGCGAAACCCATTTAACGAATATGAGTGCGGTCATTGGTATGCCAGAGCGATGTCTTCGTACGGTTTTCTGCAGTGCCTGACCGGTGTAAGGTATGATGCAGTAGACAGAATCCTGTATGTAAATAATAGTGTTCTTAATGAATTCAGGACCTTCTTATGTACAGCCGGCGGATACGGCACTGTTGAAGTTAAAGACGGGCAGGTTTCGGTCAATGTTGTGAGCGGTGAAATCAGTATAGAAAAGATCATATTTGAGAATACACATCAGGTTGTTGACTTCAGTTGACTATAACAAGGAAGGCGCAGTTCCCAGGCTCTCGAGTTTTCGAGAGCCTGCATTTTAATATGGAGGGGGTATTAAGAATAAGAAAATTTTCTGAACCAATAATTTGCCCGGCATGGGTAAATATCATATCATTACTAATCCAATTGAACTTAAAATAGGGTTTAAGCCCATTTTCAGAATAATGTTGTATTAGGGAGGGAAAATGCTTATTTCGTAGAATTATATAGAATTATACAATAGATTTGCTGATGCTTGTATAGAGGATTTAAAAGATGATTCTGCAATCATGCACTATAAGATCCCACAGCAATTATTATAATAATCGGTCATAAAGCTTTCCATAAGAGAGGGGTTTTTCGCTTTGCATAACAAGGTTTCCAGAAAAGAGCGCTATATCTTTGCCTCCGGTGATTTATTCGGCGGCGGAGCGCAGATTATTATCAACTTTTACTTCTTAATTTTTCTGACCGACGTGGTCAGGATAAGACCGGCTCTGGCAGGTATCATTATTCTGGCAGCTCAAATCTGGGACGCCGTATCCGATCCGATGATGGGGCTGATTACCGACCGCACCCGGAGCCGTTGGGGCAGGCGCAGGCCTTATTTTCTGATAGGGTTTTTCGGAATCCTGGCAGCCTTCTTCTTGATCTGGTACCCAATTTCCAACGAAAATGAATGGGTACGCTTCTTTTATATGCTGTTTGCCTACGTCCTGTATAAAACCGTCTCTACCATTGTCATGGTTCCTTATTCAGCCATGAGCAGCGAAATCAGCATAGATTTTAAGGAACGCACTCTTGTCAATGGCACCAGATTGGTTTTTTCCCAGGCTGCCAGCTTAATATGTGCAGTGGCACCTATAGAAATTGTTAAGGCTTTTCCGGATATTCGAACCGGGTATATGGTCATGGCGCTGGCATTTGCATTATTTTTTGCTGTTCCTTACTTGCTGATATTTTTGTTTGCCAAAGAGCGGGTGACTGTAGAAGAACAGGCTGAAGAAAAATGGTCATTGACAGAATTCATTAAACCCTTCCGGGTACGCATTTTCCGTTCTTTATTGTTCATTTATCTGTTTTCTTTTCTGGCTATGGATATTGTATCCACTATCTTTGCCTATTATATGAATTATTATCTGAAGCGCCCTTCGGAACTGAATTATGTGCTGGGAGCCTTGCTTATTACCCAATTAGTATGCGTGCCCCTGGTGATTAAGGCAGCCTACCGTATTGGTAAATCCGGTGTAATTAAGAATTCTGTCTTTATATGGATGAGCGCAATACTTTTCATGGCCTTATTACAACCCAACTGGCCCAACTGGGTTATTTATTTTACTGCTGTATACATGGGACTGGGGATAGCAGGCTGTGTGGTTATGCCCTGGATTATGTTCCCGGATGTAACCGATGTGGGGGAATTGGCTTTTAACAGGCGGAACGCAGGCTCATTCAGCGGCATAATGACCTTATCGCGAAAAACTTCATCAGCCATCGGTATATTTATTGTATCCATTATATTGGAAATTGCCGGGTATATTGAGCCGAAAACCATCATAGAAGACGGAATAACCAAAACAGTCATGATGGAGCAGCCGGCTTCCCTCATACTGGCACTAAAAATAATCATTCTGGTAATTCCCTTTGTGTTGCTATGCATTACCTGGTTTGCAGCCAGAGGATATACCCTGGAACAAAAGACTTCTGAGAAGATTACGCAGTACTTGGAATACAAACGCGGTAATGCATCGGAAAACCCTGTTTCTCCTGAAGAGCTGGAAACCCTTAAGAAGATGTTGATTTAGCAGTTAAGTGTAGTTCATGACGACTCCTGTTCTACTTTGATTTATAAGGTGGCAGAGTATATATGAAACCTGATATGAAAATAAAAATGGGGCCCAAAAGTTTTTCAGACATAAAATTGCTGGACCAGGGGCAGCAAATTGACGAAAGACCTATTCATGATCTGTGTGAATATATAGACCTGCGGCTTGACTGCGCTGATTTCCGTATGGCTGCCGTTCTGCGCTGCTTGTACAGCTATCGTTACTTATTAAGTGATAAAACAATTGCACTTATGGAAGAGGCTGTGCTCAACTTCAGGTATTTCATGGATGAACCCGGCGATGACAGTATGTGCTTCTGGTCGGAGAATCACCAGATACTGTTCGCATCCGAAGCATATTTGGCGGGACAATTATATCCTGAAAAGGTTTTTACCAACAGCTCTCTTTCCGGTAAGCAGCTAAAAACCAAAGCCAGGGAGCATATTCTCCGATGGCTGGAATACCGTTTTCGGTACGGTTTCAGTGAATGGCATTCCAATACATATTATGAAGAGGATATCGGTGCTCTCTGCTTGTTGATAGACTTTGCCCGGGAGGAAGAAATTAAGATAAAATCCAAGATGATACTGGATCTGATCTTACTGGATATGGCTATGCACTCCTGGTACGGGCTGTTTTGCGCTGCCAGCGGACGCTGTTATGAGAAGCAAAAGAAATATCCCCTGCATCAGGACATCCTGGATGTAAGCCAGGCAGTGTGGGGATTCAGGCATAGGGATGAATATGATTATTCCCGTATCTCCTCCGGATACCTTTTAATGAAAAACTATGATTTACCTCGGGTCATTGGTGCTATAGGTAAAGACCATGACACTGTAATTATACGTGATTCCATGGGGCTGAACCTGTCTGAAATCCGGGAGGAGTTCGATGATCTAAAAGACTTTGATACGACAGGGCTTTTCCTTTGGGGGATGGAAAGCTTTACTAATCCCGAATCCATAGAGATTACACTGGAGATGTTTGAAAGCTGGAAGCTGCATAACAACAGCTTTCTAAAAGATTTAAACATAGTGAACAGGAAGATTCTAAAACGATCCGGTCTTCTTCCTTTTATGGTTCGCATTCTGAATCCCGTTACTCAGGGGATAGCAATTCAGCGGGCAAATACTTATACTTATAAAACAAAAGACTATATGCTGTCTACAGCTCAGGCTCATCATCCGGGAGCTTTCGGAGATCAGCAGCATATCTGGCAGGCCACCTTGTCTCCGGAAGTGACGGTTTTCACAACCCATCCCGCTGCATCTGCCTTTGATGATGTTGATCGTAATTTTTCCCCGGGATATTGGGTAGGTAATGGTATCCAGCCTTATTCGGTACAGCATGAGAATGTGCATATAAGCATATATGATTTAAGAAAACGTATAGGCTTTATGGAAAAGGATCGTAAATACTATACTCATGCATGGTTTCCGACTGATTCTTTTGACGAAGTGGTAAAAGAAGACAGGTATCTATTCGGGCGGTTGAAAGATGTGTATATCATGCTGGCAGGTCGTTATCCCCTGGAAAACCATAAAAGCAATTCTTCAGAGTGGATACAAAAAGGAAAAGTGACATACTGGATTTGTGAGCTGGGAACTGCCGCACAATACAGCGGTTTTGAGTCTTTTGTCCAGGATCTTAAGTCCAGGGACATTCAATTTAATCAACAGACAAAAACATTGACATACAATGGAAAACACTCATATGAGGTTATCTATGGAAAGAGCTTTACAGTGGATAAGCAGACAATGGACCTGGAGTATCCCAGGCTGATTTCTCCATACGGGCAGATTCCGAGAAAACCGAAAGAGATCCGGATAGAATGGAAGGGGAACTATCTGTATATTAATTTTGATAAAATGATAAGAGAGCATGGAACGTGTCAGTAAGAAATAGCTTAATAGCTGCTGCAGGAGGGGATATGGGTTTTGCAGAATATAGAAGGCGGAGGCCGGAGTATCTCAGCTGAGGGAGAAAAATCATCAGCAGACATAAAAAGGATACTGGTGTTTTCCAAGGGCTGGTTTCATCCCTCTTTATTGGTGCGCAAAAGATTTCGCGATATGCTCTTATCATTTTCCTCCGGCGGAAGGACAGGCAGCTATGAGTTTTCCTTTACAAACCGTTTTGAGGATTTTATCCGCATCATGGAAGCTGAAACATTGCATGACAGCCATTTTGATGGGATAATCCTGTTGATGCACGAGAAAAAACTGCCTGCCGCATGTGCCTCGGAATTCTTAACCAAGATTCAAAGCTTCCTTTCCCGGGGAGGTGGATTAATGGCAGTGCATGGTGCCCTGGCTTCCTTCAAGTCCATTCCTGAATATGGTAAGATTTTGGGAAGCAGGTTTAAAGGCCATGGTCCTCCCGGTCCTGTGGAGGTAATAGAAAGAAATGAATCAGCTTATTTTATGTTCACAGAGGAACTCTACCTGCATGATTTTGATCTGTCAAACAATATTTTATGGTATAGCAAACATAAAGGAGAAAAAGTTCCGGTTGCATGGACAAGAGAGGAAAATGGAGGACGGGTTTTCTGTTTTTCTTTAGGACATTATGCTGCTACTTTCGAGAATAAAATGGCACAAAAAATCATTTATGATGGTCTGGGTTGGATTACAAGGCAGGTGAATGAACTATGAAAAAACTGCGGATGGGCGTTATTGGCTGTGGAGACATTACCAAATACATGACGCTGCTTACAAAAATAGACGGAAGTATAGAATTTACAGCTTTTGCAGATTCGGATGAAAGGCGGGCTCACAAATTTGCTGCCCGTTATAAAGGTGCAGGTGCCTATAAGGATTACAAGCAATTGCTGGCCCATGAGAAGATAGATGCAGCTTACGTGGCAGTTCCTCATTTCCTGCATTATCCTATAGTCAGAGACTTGATATTAAAAGGAATACATGTACTATGTGAAAAACCTGTCGTTACCACTCTGGACCATGCTAAGGAACTTAATGAACTAGCGGAAAAGCATCAGGTGAAGATAGGGGTAAACTATCAATATCGATACGATCATGCCTGCTACAGAATGGTTAAGGCTGCACATAAGGGTGAACTTGGCAGGCTCTATTATGGAATATGCAATATTCCCTGGTACCGTGATAAATCCTATTTTACCGAAAGCAAATGGCATGCAAGCAGGGATGAAGCAGGCGGCGGCACGCTTCTGACCCAGGGCTCTCATGCTTTGGATATTCTCCTCTGGGCATTTAACAGCAAGCCTGTTCGTGCAATGGGGACTATGCGAAACGCAAAATTCCATGAAGTAGAAGTAGAAGATACGGCTATGGGAATAATTGAGCTCTCCTGCGGGGGAATCCTTCAGATAACCAGCTCAATGGCAGCAGCAAAGGAACAGCCTGTCTCTATAACCCTTTATGGGGAGAGGGGAACAGCTGCATATACCGGTCCAAATTTTCCAGGAGTCAGATTTTCCGGTGTGCGCGTACCCCGTTACAAGGCGGAAGGAAGAGGAGTTCATGCGCTGAGCAGAAGCATGAATGCATTTTCAAAGTGGGTAACAGACGGCACACCATACTACTGCCCCATCAGTCAGTCCATACCCGTTTTGGCCTCTGTCCTGGCAATATATAAATCTGCCCTAAGCGGAAGAGCGGAAGATATAGGAAAATAAAAGCAGGCAAAAAGAGGTGTATATTTTATGAGAAGGATTAAGGGCAGGCAAGTCATAAAAGGAATTGCTTTACTTTTTTTTATTGCTTTATCCCTGTCGATTATGTTTCCTGCAACAGCCAGGGCAGATATAGGGCCTAAGCCATCTGTTGTTATAGATTTTAAAGGACTGGAGGGCAAAGAGTATTATGCAACACTGCTTTCCAGTGTGAAATCCACCGGGCCTTACTGGGCGGTAGAAAAGAACGGAAACCGTGCCAGGTACAAGGAAGGCGATGAAGAATATGAAATCTTTGTAAAGTTTGCCGGCTATACCGATAAGGACGGTTATTATTTTCTGCAGTATTTCAAAGACTGCTCAGAAACTCATCAATTCAGCTGGACATACTACCCTCCTCCTTTATTCAAAATACTGCTGTATTTCCCTGAGACAGACAGCTTTATAGTAAGTGACACCAGCTATGAACGCTATGCCTTTGACAGTTACTTCACTGCCGAAGTCACCGAAACAGGAATGTCTATGGTAAGGTCCTATGATGCAACCAATGAAATATTCTCTTTATTTGCCCGTATTTTGCTTACCATAGCCATAGAGCTTGTCATTGCACTACTATTCTGTTTTCGGGAAAAGAAGATATTAGGTTTTATTGCAATAGTTAACGCAGTAACACAAATAGCGCTGAATCTTACGCTGAATATTATTAACTACTATTCCGGACATATGGCATATTTAGTATTTTTCGTTTTGTTGGAGATTATAATAGTAATTATGGAAGCAGTTATATTTGCAAGGTACCTGTCTCGGTTCAGCCACAGAGAGGTTCCCAAATGGAAACCAGGTGTGTATGCTGTAGCAGCTAATTTCGCTTCTTTTGCATTGGGCCTTGGATTATCC
>DUOA01000092.1 GCA_012839095.1 Clostridiales bacterium | reverse complement strand
TCTTATAGCAGTGCTCAGGATCTTAGTGGTAATGTTTATTCAGGTTCAGATACAGCTTCGCTGGCTTCTCATATCGAAATAGCTCCCGGGCAGACGGAATGCTTAAGGTTTATTATTGCCTGGAATTATCCCAATTGTCATAACTACTGGAATCCGGAAAAGTGTAGCTGCAATGACGGTTGCTGTGATACAGACAAACCTGGGACGTGGAAAAATTACTATGCCGCCCTGTTTGAGGATTCCGGTGCCAGTGCCTCTTATGCCTTGAAGAACTGGGATCGGCTGTACAGGGATACTCTTGAGTTTAAAGAGGCCTTGTTTGAATCCACCATACCCGCCGCTGCTCTGGAAGCGGTGTCTGCCAATATTTCCATTCTGAAAACCCCTACCGGCTTACGGCTGGAGGATGGATCATTTTACGGCTGGGAGGGCTGCCATCCGGATTCGGGCTGCTGCGAGGGTTCCTGTACTCATGTATGGAACTATGCCTATGCCCTGCCTTTCCTCTTTCCGAAATTGGAACGTTCCATGCGCGACCTGGATTTTAAGCATAATCAGGGGGCAGATGGTGGAATGTCTTTCAGGCTGCAGCTTCCCTTAGGCAGGGAGCGTTCTGCCTTCAGACCCTGTGCCGACGGCCAGTTTGGCGGTGTTATCAAGGCATACAGGGATTGGAAGATAAGCGGAGACAGTAAGTGGCTTAAATCCAACTGGCCTGCTGTTAAGAATTCAATCGAATTTGCCTGGGCAGAGACTAATGAGGATAAATGGGATCCCCATAAAAAAGGTGTTTTAGAGGGCCGGCAGCACCATACACTGGATATGGAGTTATTCGGGCCAAATTCCTGGCTTACCGGCTTTTATCTGGCTGCTCTGAAAGCCGGTGCCGAGATGGCTGAACACCTGGGAGAAACTGATAAGGCTCAGGAATACCGTGAAATATTTGAGAGGGGCAAACAGTGGGCAGACGAAAACCTGTTTAACGGAGAGTATTACCATCAATTAATCGATTTGAAGGATAAATCCATTGTCGACAGCTTTAATGCAGAGAATTACTGGAACAATGAGGCAGGGGAAATTAAGTACCAGATAGGTGAAGGCTGCATAATTGATCAGGTTCTGGCTCAGTGGCATGCCAATCTCTGCGGCCTTGGCGAAATCTTCGACAAAGAGCAGACCAGAAGTGCCCTGGCAGCTTTATACAAATACAATTTTAAGAAGAGCATGAGGAATTTCTTTAATCCCTGCCGTATTTATTCCCTGAATGATGAAGCGGGAATCGTAATCTGCGAATGGCCGGAAGGAAAATACAAACCGGTTATACCCATAACCTATGCCAGTGAGACAATGAATGGCTTTGAGTATCAGGCTGCAATCCATATGATCCAGGAAGGGATGGTGGATGAAGGAATGCAGATTGTAAAGGCTGTTCGTGAACGTTACGATGGAGAAAAACGAAATCCATGGAATGAATTCGAGTGCGGCAGCAATTATGCCAGATCCATGGCCAGTTATGCCCTCCTTAATACCTTCAGCGGATTTGAATACGATATGGTTGAAGGTATGATAGGCTTTAACCCAATTGAGACGGGAGACGATGATTTTAAATGCTTCTGGTCTCTTGATCCCGCCTGGGGACTGGTTAAAATAAGCCCATCCAGTGTCGAACTCAAAGTCATATACGGAAAACTTGATATCAGGGCTATCAGGCTGCCTTTCCTGGAAGGAGAGTATATAAGCGGCATTGCACTCGGAGACAATTCTCTGCAGTTTGAGAGAGACGGTGAGCAAATTGTTTTCGATAATTTTGTGACCATAACTAAAAACTGCCCGCTGATATTAACCTGTTAAAGACTTCAAAATGGTTCCGTTATTTCATCTGCGTTTCTTCAGGTTGATCATGCTTGTACGTAAAGGTATAATTGGAGCAATAGCTTAATTTCGGCTTAAACAACTTCAGGATGAATCAGGAGAGAGGGGATATACATAATGAATTATAAGGAACGTGCTAAGGCCCTGGTTGCCCAAATGACCCTGGCGGAAAAATGTGCGCAGATGAGGTATGACGCACCGGCTATTGAACGGCTGAATGTTCCGGCCTATAACTGGTGGAATGAATGCCTGCATGGTGTGGCAAGGTCCGGTGCAGCTACTGTCTTTCCGCAGTCTATAGCCATGGCTGCCAGTTTTAACCCGCAGCTGATGGAACAGGTTGCGGTTTGCATATCGGATGAGGCCCGTGCCAAGTACAATGAGTACCGTAAATTCGGAGACACCCAGATTTATCAGGGTCTGACCTGCTGGTCACCCAATATTAATATTTTCCGCGACCCCCGCTGGGGAAGGGGCCATGAAACCTATGGTGAAGATCCGCTGCTTACAGGTGTGATGGGTGCAGCCTTTATAAAAGGACTTCAGGGAGATGACAGCAGACATCGCAAACTGGACGCTACCATCAAGCACTATGCGGTTCACAGCGGTCCTGAAGGGAAAAGACACAGCTTCGATGCTGTAGTGAATGAGAAGGACTTATGGGAAACATATCTCTTTGCATTCAAATACTGCATTGATCATGCAGATCCGTCTGCTGTAATGGGAGCATACAACAGAATTAACGGGGAACCTGCCTGCGGCAGCAAAACCTATTTGAAGGAAACCCTCTATCAAAAACTGGGCTTCAAGGGCTATGTGGTCTCCGACTGCGGTGCAATATGTGATTTTGACCAGCATCATCGTGTAACGGAGACTCCCATTGAAAGTGCTGCTCTGGCCGTAAACAACGGATGCACCCTTAATTGCGGCGATACATATAAATGGCTTAAGGCAGCTGTTGCTGAAGGTCTGATCAGCGAGGAAACCATAACCGAGGCAGTGGAAAAGCTGTTTGAGGCGCGCTTCCGCCTGGGCATGTTTGATGAGGATTGTGTCTACAACAGCATTCCCTATGACGTGGTTGAGTGCAGCAGGCATCAGGAGATCAACAAGGCCATGGCCGATGAGTCCATTGTTCTTCTGAAAAATGACGGTATCCTTCCGCTGGACAATACAAAGAATATAGCGGTTATAGGTCCGAATGCCGATGACAAATCCATCCTGCTGGCAAACTATAATGGCACTCCAACTGAATACTATACCCTGCTCAGGGGAATTCTGGAAGCATCAAAGGGAAAAGTGCTGTATGCAAAAGGTTGTCACATTTTCGATGATGAAATACATTCATGGCAGGAACAGCCCCTGAGGGAAGCTCTGATTGCTGTTCAGAAAAGCGATGCAGTGGTAATGGTCATGGGTCTGAACCCCTCCATGGAAGGCGAGGAAGGCGATGCCTATAACGGAGCAAACAGCGGAGACAAGTCTGATATTGAGCTGCCCAAAACCCAGCTTAAACTCTTAAGGGAAGTTAAAAAGATTGGTAAACCCATAGTTTTCGTAAACGTCAGCGGCAGCTGCGTCAACCTGACTGAAGCGGATACAGAATGCAATGCTGTGGTCCAGGTATTCTACCCGGGTGCAATGGGTGGAAAAGCGGTGGCTGATATGTTATTTGGAGTAACCAACCCAAGCGGAGGCCTGCCGGTAACCTTCTACGCAGGCACTGATGATTTACCTGATTTCGAAGACTACTCAATGGATAACAGGACCTACCAGTACTTCAGGGGCAAACCCTTGTATCCCTTTGGTTATGGCCTCTCATATACGGAATTCCGTATAAATGTTAAGTCAAGCTCCCTGAAAGGAGTGGAGGCTGTGGTGAAAAACATCGGAAATTATGACGGGAAGTGCCTGGTCAAGGTCTATGTAAGGGAAAAGGGCAATAGCAGGCTGAACCGCCGTCTGGCAGGTTTCAGCAAGGTCTTTGTCCCCAGGGGTGAAGAAGCTGCCGTCAATATAGCCCTAAGCAGGGATGTACTGAGTCTCTTTGAAGATTCATCAAGGCTGGAAATAATTGTGGAATAGAGGATACAGAATTTTTGCTTTTGCCGCAGATTTATATATGGTAAATTATTCATGACTGCAGGCAGAATTTCAAACCAGTGGGAGGAGAAAAAATGGAAAAACAACTGAACGTAGGAATTATCGGCCTGGGCGGCCGCGGTTACTTTTTGCTTTCCACTATTCTGAAGATGGAAGGGATCCTGGTCACAGCAGTATGTGACAAATATGAGGACAGGCAGCAGGCTGCTGCAAAGCTGGTGGAAGAAACAGCCGGCAATACCCCTTTCTGCACCGGAAACTATAAGGATATACTGAAAATGGATGAAATAGATGCTGTAGTTGTATCTACATCCTGGGCAGATCATATCCATATAGCAATAGATGCAATGAAGGCCGGGAAATACGTAGGTGTGGAGGTAGGAGGTGCCTACTCCCTAAATGAGTGCTGGGAGCTGGTAAGAACCTATGAGAAAACAGGAGTACCATGCATGCTGCTGGAAAATTGCTGCTACGGCAGGGAGGAACTGATGGTACTCAACATGGTGAAGAAAGGGCTTTTTGGTGAGGTTGTCCATTGTGAGGGCGGATACCGTCATGATCTTAGGAAGGAAATAACTTACGGAAGAGAGAACAGGCATTATCGGCTGGCTAATTATATGCATCGCAACTGCGAGAACTATCCTACCCATGAGCTGGGCCCCATTGCAAAGATCCTGAACATCAACAGGGGAAATCAGATGCTCAGCCTTGTATCCGTAGCTTCCAAAGCCAGGGGGCTGAATGAATACATACGCAGGGAAGAGGGAGCCGATCATGAGCTGGCGGACTATCCATTTGCCCAGGGAGATGTTGTTACCACCATCATAAAATGCGCCCATGGGGAAACCATTACCCTTACACTGGATACTACCCTGCCCCGTTTCTATTCAAGGGGATTCCTGGTCCAGGGAACAAAAGCCATGTTCATGGAGGATAACCGTTCCCTTTTCCTGAATGATGAACACGGTGAGTTTGAATTCAACTGGATGGAACAGTGGAACAATGTAGAGAAGTACAGAGAGAAATACGACCATCCCATCTGGAGAAATTATACTCCGGGTGAAGATGCCGGGCACGGCGGTATGGACGAACTGGTACTGGCTGCCTTCTTTGACAGTGCCAGAAGGCAGGTCCAGGTGCCTGTTGATGTTTACGACATGGCAGCCTGGATGAGTATAACTGCCTTGTCTGAGCAGTCAATAGCCATGGGCGGGCTGCCGGTGGCTGTTCCGGATTTTACCAACGGCAGATGGGTTGACAGGGAGCCGGCACCGGAAGGCAGATATTGCCTGCACAAAGTAGACTGAAAAGATACATTCATGATATATTTTAGGTTTTGGTGTCGATTCTCTATGTATTTTGGCAGAAAAAGTGCTATAATCATTAATTGGATGCGTGTAAATCCGACTAAGTTCACATAAGTGCTGGAATTAAAGGAGGAGTTTTAATTGGGTAAGGATGTATATACCATTGGCATTGTTGGTTTTGGCGGAATGGGCAGTTATCATTTGGAATTGGCCAAGGGTATAGATGAAGTCAAATTTGTCGGTTCTTACGACATAAAGGAAAGCAGGCAGCAGCTGGCAAAAGAGAAAGGCCTCAGGGTATATGACAGCCTGGAAGATATCCTGGCTGATGACACAATAGACATAATCCTGATTGCCACCCCTAATGATGTACACAAGGATATAGCCATAAAGGCCATGGAAGCTGGAAAGGCCGTTGTCTGCGAAAAACCGGTTACCATGAACTCGGCTGATTTACAGGAAATGATGGATGTCTCGGAAAAAACCGGCAAGCTTTTGGTTGTGCATCAGAATCGCCGCTGGGATGAAGACTTCCTGACCATGAAAAAGATTTATGAAGAGAAGATGCTGGGTGAGGTATTTGCCATCGAATCCAGGGTACATGGTTCCAGGGGAATTCCCGGAGACTGGCGGGGAGAAAAGGAGCATGGCGGCGGAATGGTATTGGATTGGGGAGTTCACATTCTGGATCAGGCCTTGCTGATGATAAATGAAAAGGTTAAGAAGGTCTATGCCACTTTGACCTATGTAACCAATCAAATTGTGGATGACGGATTCCGTGCAGTGCTTACCTTTGAAAGCGGATTGACTTTTCTTCTGGAAGTAGGCACCAGCAACTTTATTTCACTTCCGCGGTGGTATATGCTGGGCAATAACGGTACGGCTGTAATTGAAGACTGGGGCATGGATGCAAAAGTGACCCTTGCCCGCGGCAAGAGCGAGGAGGATATCGTTCCGGTCAAGACTGCGGCAGGTCTGACCAAGACCATGGCGCCCCGCAGAGAGGATACCATATCCAATCATCTTGTACCCCTTGTTCACGGTGACATCAAGGATTTCTACAGAAATGTGGCCGCCAACCTGTCCGGAAAGGCAGAGATTATCGTAAAACTGCCTGAGGTTTTGCGGGTTATGAAGTTGATGGAGGCAATATTTGAATCTGCTGAAAAACAACAGATTGTGGACTTTGAGTAAACTAACTGCAGCAGGCTCATAAGCTGCAGCAGGATCATAAGCGGCAGAATAAGTTGTTCATAAAAATGGTTGTGCAGGATGATGAATTCTCATTCCGCACAACCATTTTATTTTTAATGCGTATTACATATTAAGTATATGTCAGCAATAGAAACCTCAATAATCCAACTTATGGTCGGAGAACATCACTTTATCATTTACAAATTCCAACCTCAGACTCTGATCTCCGACTACCGGCCTCTATTTGCCGTACATCGCCATATAATCTCCGTGGGCTTCTATCATCTCATCGCACATGCTGATTATGTCATCAATGGACAGTTCAGCTGCTGTATGGGGATCAAGCATGGCAGCCTGATAGATATTTTCAATCTTTCTGGTACGGGCTGCCTCTATGGTCATCAGATGTACATTGATATTGGTCGTGTTCATGGCAGCCAGCTGAACCGGGAGCCTGCCTACATGACAGGGATGGATGCCGCTTCCGTCCACCATGCAGGGTACTTCGACGCAGGCATCTGAAGGCAGATTTTCTATCAGGCCTGTATTCATCACATTGCCGCCGATGGAATATGGAGTATTGGTTGTCATGGATTCCATGATATAGGATGCATATTCCTCTGAACGATTATGAGTTATTTTACCGTCCTGAAGAATCCTGTCCCTTTCAACATTCCAGCTGTTGATCTGGCCTATGCATCTGCGGGGATATTCATCCAGAGGGATATTGAACCTGTCAATCAGTTCAGGATAGCGGGACTTAATGAAAAACGGGTTGTACTCGGCATTATGCTCGCTGGATTCAGTGCAATAATAGCCCAGATGTTTGATGTATTCATAACGGACCATATCCCAATGCTTCTCATTAGCATTTTTCTCTGCAGCGCGTTTTCTGATTTCAGGATACAGGTCGTTTCCATCCTTGTCCTTAATTTCAAGCAGCCAGCCCATGTGGTTGATCCCTGCTATCAGTTCTCTTCTGCCCTCTAACTTATCCTCCATGCCAAGGGACCTTAGAAGACCGTCTGAGCACACCTGGACACTGTGGCAGAGGCCTACTGTCTTAACACCGGTATAACGCAGCATATAACCGGTCAGCATAGACATGGGGTTGGTATAGTTAAGCAGCCATGCATCGGGACATACCTCTTCCATGTCATCGGCAAAGTCCTTCATAACGGGAATGGTACGCAGTGCACGCATTATGCCGCCGATGCCCAGGGTGTCTGCAATGGTCTGACGCAGGCCGTATTTTTTCGGAATTTCAAAGTCAATAATAGTGCAGGGGTCGTATCCGCCGACCTGTATGGCATTAACTACGAAATCCGCACCTTTCAAAGCTTCCTTTCTCTGCTCAACACCAAGGTAAGTTTTGATTGTAGCTTTGTTGTCATTAATGTTCTGATTGATGGCCTTCAGTATGATTTCCGAATCCTTAAGCCTGTCAGGATCGATGTCATACAGAGCAATCTCACTTTCTCTCAGAGCCGGGGTACACATGCAGTCGCCCAATACGTTTCTGGCAAATACGGTACTGCCCGCTCCCATGAAGGTTATTTTCGGCATTATTGTTCCTCCTCACTTTTTAATTGCACGGTTTTATATTTACATGTGCATGTATTTTCATTTTACAGGCTGCTTGACCGAAATCATATGGGATAATGTTGCAACTTATTGTCCTTATGTTGCATAATTAATATTTGTGTTATACTGGGTATAAAGAGTAAAAAGGGAGTGTAAATGTATAAATAAATGACAGATCATTATGCAAAGAGCTGTTCCAGTGTTGTTTCCATATATCAGGCAGGTTGGGAGCCCTGTGCCCCGGGGCATAGTTTCGGACCGGCAGTAAGAGACCATTATCTGATACACTGTGTTCTTGATGGGGAAGGTACCTTTTACATCGGCAGAAGAAGGTATCCGCTTAAAAGAGGGCAGGGCTTTCTGATTCTGCCTGGTGTTGTCACATTTTATCAGGCTGATTCCATAAACCCCTGGCAGTATGCCTGGGTGGGCTTTAACGGTGCCGATGCGGGCAGCATTTGTTCAATATGCGGCATTGGCATGGAGAATCCTGTATTTTCTTTTACTGATACAGATAAAATGATGCAGACAATTAGGGAACTGGCAGAGAACTATCGTGTCAATCATAACGGATTTCTCGCCCTTTCCAGCTTGTATGAGTTTTTCTCCATGATCCAGGGTATGGAAAACCTGCCTGCCAGGGGAGTTCAGTTGATAGACCTAGCCCTGGATTACATTAACAAGAACTATTCCTACGGGCTTACCGTTTCCCAGATAGCAAATCATCTCGGCATCAGCAGGAGTCATCTGTTCCGTATCTTTAAGGAAGCAACCGGCAAATCGGTCCGGGAATACCTGCTGTCCTACCGCCTGGAACAGGCGGAATCCATGCTGACAGGCACGGATATGAGTATCAAGGAAATCATGTATTCCTGCGGATTCCAGGATATGCCCAACTTCTCAAGGCAGTTCAGAAAGGTCTATGGTCTGCCGCCCGGGGCCTACCGCTGCAGGCTGAAGCGATGAAGTGCCGTGAGGCAAGCTTGACAAGCCGGAGAGTTATTATAAAATGATAGATATGGAAAATGCAGAATGATATGTAATCGTAATGGGAGGGAATATGCATGATTCAAGAAAGAGGCAGTATTTCCGTGAATACTGCGGATATTTTTCCTATCATAAGAAAGTGGCTCTACTCAGACAAGGATATATTCCTTCGTGAGCTGGTATCCAACGGCTGCGATGCCATAGCCAAGATGAAAAGGCTGGTTTCTCTGGGAGAGGCAGAGGCAGATGCCGAAGAGCAGTATCAGATTCATGTAATTTTGGATAAAAAGAAAAAGACCATACAGGTAGCGGATAACGGAATCGGCATGACCGCAGAGGAAGTAAAAAAGTACATCAACCAGGTTGCATTTTCCGGCGCCAGGGAGTTCCTGGAAAAATACAAGGATCAGAATGAAGCCAGCCAGATTATAGGGCATTTCGGCCTGGGCTTCTATTCTGCCTTCATGGTTTCTGACAAGGTGGAAATAGATACACTGTCCTGGCAGGCTGGGGCAGAGGCGGTAAAATGGAGCAGCGACGGGGGTCCCGAATACGAAATGTCTTCATCCGACCGCCGGGAACGAGGTACTGTCGTTACCCTGCATATAGCTGAAGACAGCAAAGAATTTCTGGACAAGTTTGAACTTCGCAAAATATTGGAGAAATACTGTGCCTTCCTGCCGGTAGAAATTTACCTGGAAGACACAGAAGAGGAGAAGAAGAAAAAAACTGAAACAAAGGATAAGAAGGACGGGGAAGACGGGGAGAAAGCACCAAAACCCATAAACGACACCCACCCGCTTTGGCTGAAAAAGCCGTCTGAATGCACTGAAGAGGAGTACAAGGAGTTTTACGGCAAGGTATTCATGGACTTCCAGGAGCCATTGTTCTGGATTCATCTGAATGTGGACTATCCTTTCAACCTGAAGGGAATCCTGTATTTCCCCAGGCTCAGGAACGAGTTTGACAGCCTGGAAGGGCAGATCAAGCTGTACAACAACCAGGTATTTGTGGCCGACAACATAAAGGAGGTCATACCCGAATTCCTTCTGCTGCTTAAAGGTGTCATAGACTGCCCGGATCTTCCCCTCAATGTATCCAGAAGCTTTTTGCAGAATGACGGATTTGTCAGGAAGATATCCGATCATATCTCCAAGAAAGTAGCGGACAAGCTCAACAGCCTGTATAAGACGGAAAAGGAGAATTATGAAAAGTACTGGGACGACATAAACCCCTTTATCAAGTTCGGATGCATGCGGGACGACAAGTTCCATGAGCGGGTAAAGGATATACTTATATTCAAGTCCACCAATGGAGAGTATACCCTCCTTAAGGATTATCTGGATCGCAACAAGGATAAGCATAAGGATCAGGTCTTCTATATATCCGATGAAAAACAGCAGGCCCAGTATATCAGGATGTTTAAGGAAAATGATTTGGAAGCCCTGTACCTGGATTCCCTGATTGACAGCCACTTCATTAATTTTCTGGAAATGAAGGAAAGCGGTACCCGCTTCATCGGTGTGGATTCTGACATTTCCGATGCACTTAAGGAAAAAACGGAACCGGACAAGGAAGACAAACAGCTTCAGGAAGCACTGGAGAACATGTTCCGGAATTCACTGAACAATAAGGAGCTTAAAATCAAGGTAGAGGCTTTGAGGACATCCGATATTCCGGCTGTTGTACTGCTGGCGGAGCATTCCAGAAGAATGCAGGAAATGACCAGGCGGTTTGGCAATCCCGGCATTGGCGGCTTCCCGCTGGAACAGACCCTGGTACTCAACAGTAAAAACAACCTGATTGCCAGACTGGCAGAGCTTAAGAACAGAGAGGATCGTAAGGAAGAGACGGAAATGATTTGCAGGCATGTATACGATCTGGCCATGCTGAATCACAAACCGCTGGAACCCGGGGACATGGCGGAATTTGTCAAGCGCAGCAATAAATTGCTGACCCGGCTGGCTGAACTGGAAAGCTGAAACAATACCGGCAGTTACTGCCGGTTTTCTTTTGCCCGCTTAAGAAATATTGGAAAAGCAGGATAAGAATCGCTTCCATATGCAAATAATATAGTCATGACCGATGGTCGATCTTTATTTGTTTGCATGGAGGATGGTTATGGAGTTCTTGACAGCGTTTTCTCTTGCCGTGATTTGTGCAGCTGCCTGCCTGGTATACCGCTGGAAACGAAGGAAAAGATCAGGGTACATGGTGTTTCAAAAAAGAAAATTGTCCCATGTGAAGAGGCGCAGGCACTCTTTGCTGGATCGTGAAAGAGGAAAGATAATTCCTTTTCCATCTGGCTCATCCTCTGCCGGACAGGGCAGCGGGCAGCCTGATTCATGGCAAAGCAAAAAATAGATAAGTGCTGCCGGGCAGGAAGTTATATCGAATTTCCGCCGGCTGCACTATAGATTTTGGCTGGTATTCCTGCCGCCTGTTAAAAACAGGCGGCCAGATCTATCAGGCGATCTGCAATAATATCGGGTTTGTACTGGGAATGCTGTACGTCTTCCGGCCCGGTCTCACCTGTAAGAACCAGAACGCTGGTTGCCCCGTGCCTGGCAGCAATGGCGATATCCGTATAAAGCCTGTCGCCCACAAACACCAATTCTTCTCTTGAACAATTGAGATATTTGGTGATGTAATTCATAGTTTCAGCATAGGGTTTGCCCAGGTACCTGGGCTTTACATCGGTGGACCGGGTTATGAAAGCGCACATGGCACCGCAATCGGGGATAGGACCGAATTCAGTGGGACAGTTGTTGTCCGGGTGGGTAGCCAGGAAAGGAACATTATTTCGAATCAATGTACAGGCTTTACTAAGTTTTTCATAGGTGAGAGTTGTATCAAAGCCTACCACCACCGCGTCCGGATCTTTATCCGTCAGCCGGATTCCGTTGTCTGAAAAATCCTTTTCCAGGGCCGGTGTACCCAGTAAATATACCTTCGGGTTCTGCCAGGTGCTTTTAATGTAATCAATGGTGACCATTCCGGAGGTGAGGAGCTGATCTTCACTGATATGGCAGTTCATGCCGGCCAGCTTTTCCAGATATGTTTCCCGATTCCTGGAAGAGTTGTTTGTAAAGAAGATAAAGTCCTTGCCGGCTTCCTTTACCTTCTCCAAAAATTCCAGCGATCCTTCCAGCAGCTGATTCCCCAGATAGAAAGTGCCGTCCATATCCAGGACAAAATACCTTATGTTCGGCTGAAGTTTCCTCATTTATCGACATCCTCCTGTAATTGTTTGAAAAATGTGATATTTTTTGTTTCATTCTTGTTTCATACATTTCCATATGTTTATATATTTAATGTAGCAGCTACATTGGAAAAGGTACCCTGCGATCTACGCAATATAACTTACAATGAATCAAGTTTACCAGTAATATTCAAAGCTTGTCAATTAAAACAGCCGGACATTAATGTCCACAGCTATGGAAAGGCGTGATTCCCTTGGGCAATTCGGGAATGGAGAACAACTCAATATGCCGTGCACGCATTAAGAGAACCTCAGACAATAATGAATGATAAGGCCGGCCTTTTTCCATAGAGAGCCCGGGTGCAGTTGCCTCGGGCTCTTACTGTGACTTTTCTCAGAACCATTGCTCTTCAGAGGAAGGATTTTTTTTATTTAAAAAGAATATATTAAGGGGAAGAGAAAATATGGTGTAAATTCAAGGAGGTTCCAATTATGCCTGAAATCAGAATAAAGGAAATAGAATACGGGAGTTTTGGAAAGTGTGTTGAAATTTCCAATGGAAATGCGGATATTGTGGTAACGGTGGATGTGGGGCCGAGAATAATCCGCTTTGGACTCACCGGCAGAGAAAATGAATTCTGCGATGACGGAAGCTTCAGCGTACCGGTGGGAAATGAGGAATGGCACATTTTAGGGGGCCACCGTCTGTGGCACAGCCCCGAGGCTATGCCCCGGTCATACAGCCCTGACAACAAGCCCGTCCACTATGAGAAAATAGAAAATGGTATCCGGGTTACACAGGAAACGGAGCCATGGGTCCAGATCAAAAAGCAAATGGACATAACCATGGCAGGTTGCTGCAACAAGGTACAGATAATTCACAGGCTGACCAATGAAAATGCCTGGCCTATAGAAGTGTCGGCCTGGGCTATTACGGTAATGGCTGCAGGCGGCCTGCAGGTTGTGCCTCAGCCCTCCCGGGATACGGGACTGCTGGCCAACCGGCTGCTTTCACTCTGGCCCTACACCAAAATGAATGACCACAGGGTATATTGGGGTGATCGGTACATAACGCTTAAGCAGGATCCTGATACTGATACTCCCTTTAAGTTTGGAATCCCAAATGAAGGCGGATGGGCAGCTTATTTCAATCACGGAAATCTGTTTATCAAGCGGTTCCGTCACGTAATGGGTGCAGTGTACCCGGATTACGGCGTATCCTACGAAACCTACACCAACGACTATATGATGGAAATGGAAAGCCTGTCTCCCTTAACCAGGCTGGAACCCGGAGATACAATAAATCATCTGGAGGAATGGGAGCTGATTGAGAATGTATCCAGGCCGGCAGCTGACAATGAAGAAGATATTCAGAAGGTTGTAAAATGCTGTATTGAAGGCTGCGGCGGATGCAGACAGGAGGAATAATTTTGATTGATATTAATAAGCTGAAACAGATGGAGAAAGAGGCTGTCAGCTATTGGTCCAAAAGGATTCTGGCACAACTGCGGTATGCCGTTGAGCTGAATCAGACCCTGGATGGCAAATACGACAAAGTTCTTAACAATATCATTGAATTTCTAGCGGCCGCAGCTGAAGAAGACGGTGTCATTGCCGCCGCTGCAGCGAGGGATGCAGAACAAATGCTGCAGCCTCTGTCAAAGGAAGCAAAGAAGTATCAGATGATTTGCGCTGCCCACGCTCACATCGACATGAACTGGATGTGGCGCTGGGAGGAAACCGTGGCAATTGTCCTGGACACCTTCCGAACCATACTCAGCCTGATGGATGAATATGACGAATTCACCTTTTCCCAGTCCCAGGCCTCCGTGTACCGGATTGTGGAAGAGCACGATCCCGCCATGCTGGAGGAGATTAAGAAGAGAATCAGGGAAGGACGCTGGGAAGTTACGGCCGCTACCTGGGTGGAGGCTGACAAGAACCTTTCCGGCGGCGAAAGTCAGGCACGGCATCTCCTCTATACCAGGCGCATCCTGTCTGAGATGCTGGATCTTAATCCGGACAGCCTGAATCTGGATTTCGAGCCGGATACCTTCGGACACAGTGTCAATGTTCCTGAAATCTTAAGCAAGGGCGGAATAAAATATTACTATCATTGCCGGGGCTACGACGGATATCAGCTCTACAAATGGAAGGCTCCGTCCCGCAAATCCATAATTGTATATCGGGAACCATTATGGTACCTGGGAGCAATTGAACCATCCATGGCATATTATGTGCCTCAGTTCTGCAGCAGCCACAATCTACCTGCCATGCTGAAGGTGTATGGTGTGGGCAATCATGGGGGAGGCCCCACCAGAAGGGATATTGAACGAATAATCGACATGTCTGCATGGCCGGTCTTTCCGAATATAAAATTCGGAACCTATGGTGAGTTCTTTAAGCTTACCGAGGCAATTGAGGATCAGCTTCCCGTCGTTACAGGAGAGCTGAACTTTGTCTTTACCGGCTGCTATACCAGCCAGTCCCGGATCAAAAAGGGCAACAGCGTATTACAAAACCGCCTGCATGAATCGGAGGCATATGCTTCCATGGCGGCCATGTCTGTGGGCACGGCTTACGCCCATAAACAATTTGTAAAGGCCTGGGAAAAGGTTTTGTTCAATCAGTTCCATGATATTGTGCCCGGCTCATGTACGGTTGATACCAGGGAGCATGCCATGGCCTTATACCAACAGGCGGCAGGTCTGGCCAATACGGAGGCCAAACGGGCACTTCGCAGCATTGCATCCCATATTGACACCTCAAAATGGATTTCCGGGAATGAATCAGTCAGGGAATCCGTATCGGAAGGTGCCGGTGTTGGGTTTGGTGCTGAGGATTATCAGATACCTCAGGCGGAAAGAGGAAGGGGACGGAACCGGGTCTACCATTTCTTTAACTCAGCCTTGTATCCCAGGCAGGAAGTTGTTGAGATCACGGTATGGGACTGGAATGGGGATAAAGACAGCATTCAGTTTGTTGATGCAGAGGGTAAGCCTATTCCTTTCCAGCTTTTATCCGATAAGGACAGCTCTTACTGGGGGCATCAGTATTTTAAGGCTCTACTGTTTGTAAAGGTACCCGCCGGAGGCTATACCACCTGCATTCTGGCGGAGAAGAAGCTGGAGAAGATTTCCCTTGGCTTCCCGCTGGATGCGAGAGTGGAAAGGCCGGCCAGGCCGGTGTTGGAAAACAAGCATCTGAAGGCGGCTTTTGATCCCCGGACAGGCGCCATAGTCTCCCTGGTGGATAAGGGCAATGGTCAGGAAATTGTGGATCCCGGCAGGCCCTCCGCTGTTTTTCGCTTTATTGAAGAGGATGACAGCCGGGGGATGACCTCCTGGGTGGTTGGAAACTACCGCAAAGTAATTAATATCAATGATGCCGGTGTCACCTTTACGGAAGTCAGAAACGAAGAAGGGCTTCTAAGGCAATCCATCCGCTACGAAGTGAAGTTTTCAAAGTCCACCCTCCGGGTTCATGTTTACCTGGATCAGGACAGCACCTGCCTGGGCTTTGATATAGAATGTGATTTCAGGGAACTGGGCGAAAAAGGCAAGGGAATTCCTCAATTGGGATTTTACCTGCCGCTGGGATATGAATGCCGCGCTTACCGTTATGATGTTCCATCCGGTACCATAGAACGCAGGCCCATGGATATGGATGTCCCGGCCATCAGCTGGGCAGCGGCACTGCCCAGGGATACCGGCCGCAAGGCCCTGACCCTGATATGCGGAAGTAAAAATGGCTTCCGGGGCGTGGATAATTCCCTCAGCCTCAGCTTGATTCGGGCTTCCATTGATCCGGATCCCTATCCGGAGGTAGGGCTTCATCAGTTTTCCTTCCATCTTTCCCTGCCCAATGCAACTTCCAACCGCGAGTTCATAGAAGAAGCCTATAGCTGTTGTCATCCTATACAGGTGCTTTCCGGGATACCGTCCAAAGGAGAGCTTCTTCCTGCCGGCAGTTTCATGACCTTGGAGGAAGGCAGCATTGCAGTTCAGGCAATAAAGAAGCCGGAGGAAGGCAGTAAGACTGACAGCCTTATTATTAGAGGCTATGAGACCGAGGGCAGAAGGACCAATGCCAAAATATGGTTCTGCAGAAACATTGCCTCGGCCTGCTATGTGGATATCCATGAAAGACCTGTGGAAAGTGAATTGGCTGTAAAAACAGGCGGTCACAATGTTTCCTTCGGCGTAGAGCCCCATGAGGTGTTTACGCTGAAAGTAGAGTTTGCAAAATAAGCTGCCTTCATCGTTTTCAGCCGGATTGGGAATCTGCGATACACAACCCCTGCAGCTTGCCAAAATTATGGTCTGCAGGGATTATATAAACGGGGGCGATAAAGTGAAGAAAGCAGAAATTGTAATTCACAGGGATTTTCAGATTGGCAGGATAGACCGGCGCATATATGGCTCCTTCGTTGAACATCTGGGCAGGGCTGTTTATCAGGGCATTTATCAACCGGGGCACCCTGAGGCAGATGAAGAGGGTTTCCGGAAGGATACCCTGGAACTGGTAAGGGAACTAAAGGTGCCCATCATCAGGTATCCGGGGGGCAACTTTGTCTCCGGATACAATTGGGAGGATGGTATAGGGCCCCGGGAGCAAAGGCCCAGGAGGCTGGAGCTGGCATGGAGAACAATTGAAACCAATCATGTAGGGGTAAACGAATTTGCTTCCTGGGCGAAGAAGGCAGATTCTGAGGTCATGATGGCGGTCAACCTGGGTACTAAGGGTGTGGATTCTGCCAGATATCTGGTGGAATACTGCAACCATGAAAAAGGGAGTTACTGGAGCGACCTGAGAAGAAGTCATGGGTATGAAGAGCCTCATAATATAAAAGTCTGGTGTCTGGGAAATGAGATGGACGGACCCTGGCAGATCGGGCACAAAACCGCTGATGAGTACGGCAGGCTGGCCTGCGAGACAGCAAAGGCAATGAAGTGGGTGGATCCAGGTATTGAACTGGTAGTATGCGGCAGTTCAGGCAGCGGAATGCCGACTTTCGGTGACTGGGAGGCAACGGTGCTTGAACATACATATGAGCATGTCGATTACATATCCCTGCATACCTATTACGGAAACCGGGACGGAGATACTCCCGATTACCTGGCCAGCAGCCTGAATATGGACAACTTCATCAGGTCTGTTGCTTCCATATGTGATTATGTCAAAGCAAAGAAGAGAAGCAGGAAAACTCTTTACCTGTCCTTCGATGAGTGGAATGTATGGTATCATTCCAATGATGACGATCGCAGGATCCAGCCCTGGTCAATTGCACCTCACCAATTGGAGGATATCTACAACTTTGAGGATGCCCTTTTGGTTGGAAGCATGCTGATAACACTTCTGAAAAATGCTGACCGTGTCAGGATTGCATGTATGGCCCAGCTTGTAAATGTTATTGCACCGATTATGACAAGCGGAAAGGGTGGTGCATGGCGGCAGACCATTTTCTACCCCTATCGGGATGTCTCGACTTATGGCAATGGAGTAGTACTGAGTCCCGTGATAAAAAGCCCTTGTTATGATACAAAGTCTTATAATGAAGTTCCTTACCTGGATTCAATTGCTGTACTGAATGAAGAGGAGAATGAATTGATTTTCTTTGCCGTAAACAGGGATCTGGAGGAGGAAATGCTGATGGAGGCTGACCTGAGAGCCTTTACCGGTTTAAGTCTTGTCAGCCATACAGTTTTGGAAAATGATGACCTGAAGGCAGTAAATTCAGAGGAGAACCCATATAATGTCCTACCCCACGATAACGGGAAAGCTGCAGTTGAGGAAGGCAGATTGAAAGCATTGCTGCCAAAGGCATCATGGAATGTCATAAGGCTGAAAATAGGAAACAAGGAATAAAATAAGATAAGAGAAAAATAAAAGAGCCTCGGCAAGTTTATGAGGCTCTTTTATGTAAGGGGTTTGGGGGTTTGGGTAACTTACACTATTATGATAACCAGCATTATAAAAAATAAACGTCCTTTCAAGAAAAATTTTAATGGTTTTTGCGATCATTTTAAAGTGACTGCTGCCATAAGGAAATTAGGGATGAAACATCAAAATCGCACTTATGTGCCTGACCGGTAATCAGTTTAATTATAGGTAAGCCGGCTTTGCAGAGCCGGCAGGAATTATGCCATTACTTCCACTTTACCGCCAACACTGGTGATGGCGTTTTGAATATCTGCCAATGACAAGGTTTTCCCATCATTGTCGATGAGTCCTGCAAGTAATGGTATGCGGATTATTATACAAATACCGCTGGGTGATGAAATTTCTATAAGGTTGAGAAGATTAATTTCAGCACCGGCAGGGATAAAAATTCTGAGTATGGTGCCCGGTTGTTGTTTGCAGCGATCTTTGTCCCTGTCAGGTTTTCTTTCTGTCAATGTGGGAAGTACCTGGTTGTCGTTCTCATAGCTCATATAAGAAAACACCTCCATACAATTCATAGTATATCTTATGCCATATAGGAGGAGTTGTGATATTGCCATATATAATAAATCTGACAACGCAGCTTTGCTCAATCGTCCAGCAATTCAATTTCCAGGGTGTCAAAGGATATTAATTCTATAAAGTTATCCTGATTCAGAACAGCTCTTCTGTATTTTTCAAACTCTCTTTCATTTTTAGGCAGCCACATGGGCCTTTGCAGATCGAACTCAGAACAGATTTTCAGAATGCATTCCTGAAGCCTTTCTTCATCAGTCAATCCCTGCTCATTGCTTTCTGCGACTGTATCCGCGATAATTCTGTTGTTTTTGCGAAGTATGCCCCATATACGATACATCATCTCACCTTTTTGTTTTAGTAATAGTACCATTATAGCAAAAAAGGGGCATATTAAACATGGGTAAATCAGCCTGAAAGCAAGGGAGATTTCATTATTATGATTTTTTACATCAGAGAACTGTACCGCAGATACATAGATGACGAAGTGGCAGCTTATGGAGCGGAAATGGCTTACTATTTTCTGCTATCAGTCTTTCCCTTTCTTATATTTCTCACTACGGTGATAGGGTACCTGCCCTTGGACGGCAGCAGCATTCTGGATTCCCTGTCTGATATACTGCCTCAGATTTCATATGAAATGCTCAGGGATAATGTGGAACAAATTATAAACAGACGTAACTTCAAACTGTTGTCATTTTCCTTTGCCTCCATGCTCTGGGCGGCGGCCAGCGGTATGGGAGCGGTGATGCGGGGCATTAATAAGGCCCTGTGTCAAAAGGACACAAGGCCGTTTTGGATCGCCATACCCTTGTCTTTGTTGTTTACACTTATGGTTACTGTTCTTATTCTGTCATACTTTGCCCTGCTGATATTCGGCAGGCAGATAGGGGCCGGCCTGATGAAAGCGGGGCCGCCCCGGCTTCATTGGCTGATCTGGGATCTTTTCAGGCATGGGATTGCTGTTCTTATGATGATCCTGGTTTTCGTGTTTCTGTACAGATACAGCCCATGCATCAAAATCCGATGGCGCAGCGCCCTGCCGGGTGCAATTTTTACCACTGCAGGCTGGTTGATGGTTTCCTGGATTTTTGCCTGGTATGTAAATCGATTCTGGAACCTTTCCCTTGTTTATGGCAGCATAGGGGGCATCATCGGTCTGCTGGTCTGGCTTTTTATAAGCGCCCAGCTGATAATAATGGGAGGTGAGCTGAATGCAGTCCTGATTTTCCATCGAAAGAGTAAAATCGAAAAAAGAAAGAGTCTAATAAGGAAGAAAAAATCAACCGTATCATATAAAAAGAATCATAGGAATGAAACTAATCAGTAGTATAACAGGCAACAATTTCCCCATAGAACATGGTATGGTAGTCATGATTTTTGTATTGTCTTTCCCTGATGCCGGGGTCCAGCAGGGAGGGTTCCATGTTTTGCCTGAATACCACCTTGCACTCGTAATGCAGGCTGCACTCCCCGATAATGGGCACCCTTACAAACTTACCCGGTACAGGTGTCAGCTTGCATTCCCTGAACTTGTCATAATCCCTGCCGGATTTGCTGCCGCAAAAGGCGATGGCCTCTTTCAGGTCCTGCTTGAGGGGGATGCTGACAGTAAAGACGCCGGTGGAATCCAATGCCTTCCAGCTGTAGCGTGTTGTACGCACCGGAACCAGAAAGACAGGCTTGCCCCAGTAAAAGGTGATTCCTCCCCAGCCTATGATCATGGTGTTGTGCTTTTGACTGTGAGTTGTCAGAAAGATACCTTCACCGGTCAGGTGACGGGTTACCTCCCCCAGGTATTGATCATAGGGTATGTGTTTGACCGGGTTCCCTGTTGAGCAGCATTTCATACACATAGACATAATCAAGCCTCCTTGATCACCTCTCATTCAGGGGCTTGTAATCCTTTATCTGGACCAGGGTACGATAGGCCGGGCGGATAATCCTGCCGCCGCTTATAAGTTCCTCCATTGAGTGGGCACACCAGCCTGGTACTCTGGCAATGGCAAATATTGCGGTATACAGATCCATGGGGATCCCCAGCATTTTGTATACAAAGCCCGAATAGAGGTCTACATTTGCACACAGGCTTTTGCCGCCCTTCATGCCGGCAAAGAGCTCAGGTGTTGTCCTCTCTATTGTATCATATAAAGCGAATTCATGCTCCATATTTTTGACTTTTGCCAGCTCATGTGCCTTTTTCTTCAATAATTCCGCCCTGGGATCGGAAAGTGTGTATACAGCATGGCCCATGCCGTAGACCAGCCCGGAGCGGTCAAAGGCTTCCTTATTGAGGAGCTTTATCAGATATTCTCTGACAGCCTCCTCCTTCTCCCAGTTGGGGACATTGGCTTTGAGGTCTTCAATCATCTCCATTACCTTGATGTTGGCCCCGCCGTGCTTGGGTCCTTTCAGGGCGCCTACGCCTGCTGCGATGGCTGAATAGGTGTCAGTACCGGAAGATGTGGCCACCCTGGTAACAAAGGTGGAGTTATTTCCTCCGCCGTGCTCGGCATGGAGAATGAGAGACAGATCCAGAATCTCCGCCTCAAGCGGGCTAAACTCGCAATTGGGCCGGATCATATGGAGCAGACACTCGGCAGTGCTCTGTTCCTCCCCCGGTTTGTGGATGTGGAGGCTTTCATTATCAATATAGTGACGTTTGGCCATATAGGAATAAGCCACAAAAACGGGTATTTGCGCGATTAAATCTATGCAGCGGCTGAGCACGCTGTTGATGGACAAATCGTCGGGGTTTTCCTCATAGGAGTAACAGGTAAGAATGCAGCGGGAAAGCTTGTTCATGATATTTTTACTGGGACCTTTTAAAATTACATCCTCCATAAAACCATCGGGAAGATTCCGGCTCTTCCACAGGATATCACAAAAGGTATCCAGCTCTTTCTTATTGGGCAGCTTTCCGAACAGCAGCAGGAAACAAACCTCTTCATATCCGAAGCGTTTTTCGGCCTGACAGGCTGCCACAATATCCTCCACGCTGATTCCGCGGTAGCTGAGACGACCCCTGGTCGGAATTATTTTTCCGTCTTCCACTACATATCCCTGAACATCGCCGATTTGAGTCAGGCCTACCAGTACACCTGTGCCATCGTTGTTGCGAAGCCCTCTTTTTACACCATAGTAATCAAAGAGGCTGGGTTCAATGTAGTTATTGTCTGCGGCAAACCTGTAAAGGTCGTCAATCAGTTGGTTTTTCCCATTTATTGCACCATTTGAATTATGGTTCTGCATTTTGCAAGTCCTCCTGATAAAATACTGATTTCATTACGAAAAAGGCAAAGCAATTTTCAGTCTGTTTATTCCCCGTTAAATAAAGGATAATCGGATTTCTTAATAGTTTACAACGTCTTTGCATTCATGGCAAGTGATTTTCACAAAATGAAGGATCTATTATTAAAAATTTCAATTTATGTTTAAAAAATTAACTGAATATATATGCAAAGAGGTCAATAAAAGGGAAAATACATACAATTATATGCCTTCAGACGCCTATTTTGGATAGTACTAAGCTATGATATATGATAAAATAGTAGCACAAAATCCGGAAAAGTCAGGGGGCGGAGAAAGTTGATGGATGTTCTTATTATCATTGCTGCAGTGGCAGCCATATTCTTTATACTCAAAATTGCATTTAAGGTATTGAAAACGGTATTGCTGCTCGGGGTGGCTGTCCTGGTGCTTTACTACCTGGTGGAGTTCGGTTTTCTGAAGGGGCTTTTTTAGCCGGCAGGATGACATGCATGGTAACAGCGCTGAAAATATAAGAAAGGGCATACGAAATCCAATGAGGTGGAATTTTGTATGCCCTTTAACTTGAGCTCAAATTATTTATTCATGGAAGCAGCTGCCGTAAGCAGAGTAATCATTTCATGCCAAACATCTTTTCCTTCAGATCCAGATAGTACAAATAGTCCTCCGGGTTCACATTGGGCGGACACCGGTGATCGCAGAAGGGGATATAGCCTCCCCTTTCAACATAGGGCACCAGGGTCTCCAGATATGCTTTTATTGCCTCCGGACCCTTGCCCAGCTGAATCTTGTCAACCCCGCCCATGATCCGCAGCTGTCCGTCGTATTGGTCAAGCAGCTCGCCGGGATGGGAGCAGCCATTGACTTCGAAGGGAAACAGGCAGTTAATGCCTCCCTCCAGCAAATAGGGCAGGATGGGGCGAACATCCCCGTCGCAGTCTGTATACCAGATATCGATGCCGTGGGCTTTCAGTTTTTTGCTGATTCGCTTATAGCGCGGCATAACCACATCCCGGAAGAAGGGCACCGAAACAATGGGGCCGTTTTTAAAGCAAATATCCTCCCAGCCTGAAGCAAAATCAAATTCAAAATGGGGCAGCACCTGATCCAGAAAATGTTCCACCATCCGGCAGCAGGTTTCCACCATATCCTCTACCATATCCGGATAATCAAAGCAGGCATATGCCAGCCCTTCGAAGGTCAGCATGTCCCTTACTTTGCCGATCATGGAGCCGCAATCAACTCCCAGGGGGTATGTGCGATCTGCAGGATGCCTCTTTTTCAAAGCCTCGATGTCTAATATGCGCGCCGGATCATCAAGGCGTAACCGCTCTTCCTTGCAGCGTTTCCAATCCTCCGGGGTGACAACGGAGGCCTTTACATAATGGGGTATGGTGTCGTGGCCGTCCTTGGGAACCTCTGCCAGCAGGCCGTCGCCATTCATCATTATTAGAGTGGTATCCGTCTCTTCCACAACTTCTGATCTGAAAGAGGGGTTCAGCCAGACCCTGCCGGAAATGACTTCAATCCTGTCAAAATTGAAAAAGATATCCGCTTCATGGTTACTGGTTATGTTGTTTTCATAGAACAAAGGCCATTCTTTAAAGTTTTCATCCCAATATCCGAATTCCATATTGAAGCAGCGATCCACAGGTTGATAACGCATCTGACGATTAAACCGTTCCCGATCTGTCATGGTCCCCTTCCATTTTTCACGAATAGGTTTGATACTCATGCTTCATCTCCTCACTAAGCCCTTTTTTCATACCGTTTGTTAATATATTCTTTTCATGCTATCATTATATATAAATAACAATGCAAAATCATTACTATTTGTTGCCTAAAAATATAAGAATATTGCCATGGGGGATGATACATTGAATATTACTATGCATCTGCTTGATAATTCCTGGAGCAAGGAACATACTCCCAGCATGGTATCCAAGTCCTTGTTCTATTACCTGCAATCGGCAGGGCATTTCAAAAACGGGTCTGAATACTGTACCCGGCGCAGTGACTATGATTCTATGCTGCTTATTTACACCATTGACGGTTTTGGTACCCTCAGCTACAGAAATCAGGTATATTCCTTGAGTCCCGGCACTGTCTGCATTATTGACTGCAGAGAGGAACAGGTATATGGAACCGATTCAAAACAGAAAGCTGATTCCGGCAGCACCGGGAGGGAAGTATCGGGTTCGGCCCGGAGCACTTCGGAGGAGAATATATGGATATTCGACTGGATTCATTTTAACGGCAGTGAAAGCAGGGGCTATGTTCATCAGATCCTGAATAATACCGGTCCTGTCATTCCCATAGACTCATCCAGCCAAATACCTGAGCATATTTCTCAGATACACCGCCTCCTGCTGGATAATGATGAGTGTATCGATATCAGGACCTCCTGTCTTCTGATACAGATCTTAACCGAATTGCTGCTGACAGTCAGCAGCAGAAAAAATGACGGAGGTATCCCTTCTACGATTCAGAAGGCTGTATCTATCATAGAGAACCGGTATCAGAAACCGATTGCCCTGGATGAACTGGCTGAAGAACTGTGCATAAGCAAATTCTACTTATCCAGGCAGTTCAAGCTTTATACCGGCTACAGTCCCAATGAGTATCTGATCAAATACCGTCTGAGTCAGGGCAAAGCCATGCTGAAGGAAACAGCCCTGCCGGTTTATGAAATCGCGCAAAGAGTAGGCTTCGAGAATGCCTCCCATTTTATTCAGACCTTTAAGAAGCACGAAAACATAACACCGCTTAAGTTCAGAAAGTATTGGAGGTAGTTTATTGGAATCATATGTGTTATTTAATGAAGGATTTTCTTCTGATTTGAAGAATAATAAGAATAGCAGAAAAACAGCAATTAAATAATAAGAGAAGGAGTGTTTTCAATGAAGTTAGGTGTATTTACCGTTGTTTTAGGCGGACAAAGCGTAGAAGAAGCATTCAGGTACTTATCGGAATCCGGTGTTCAGGCCGTTGAAATCGGGACCGGTGGTTACCCGGGAACTGCCCATGCCAACCCTGATGAACTGCTGGCCGATGACGGCAAAATCCGGGAACTTAAGGGCCTGGCAGAGAAATACAACCTTGAGATTAATGCACTCAGCTGTCATGGCAATCCTGTTCATCCTCAAAAGGAAGTGGCAGATAAGTTTCATTCTGATTTTGAAAAGACGGTTTTACTGGCTGAGAAATTGGGCCTTGAAAAGGTCATTACCTTCTCGGGCTGCCCAGGTGACAGTCCAGGTGCTGCATATCCCAACTGGGTTACCTGTCCCTGGCCGGATGACTTCCTGAAAATATTGGACTATCAATGGAATGAAGTACTTATTCCCTACTGGAAGAAGGCTGCTGCTTTTGCCGCTGATCATGGTGTCAATAAGATCTGCTTCGAAATGCATCCGGGCTTTTGCGTCTACAATCCCGAAACCATGCTGAAAATACGGGAGGCCGTTGGAGACACTCTGGGAGCCAATTTCGATCCCAGCCATTTATTCTGGCAGGGTATAGATCCTGTGGCAGCCATCCGGAAGCTGGGCAAGGCCATCTATCATTTCCACGCCAAGGATACCAAGGTTGACCCCTTGAATACCGCTGTAAACGGTGTATTGGATACCAAACACTATGGCGATGAAATCAATCGTTCCTGGATTTTCCGTTCGGTTGGTTACGGTCATGACTATCAGCTTTGGAAGGACATAATCAGCAATCTGAGAATGGCAGGCTATGACGATGTTATCAGCATCGAGCATGAAGACAGCCTCATGTCCGGGCAGGAAGGGCTGCAGAAAGCTATTTCTTTCCTGAAGGAAGTACTGGTCTTTGAGGAGACAGGGGAGATGTTCTGGGCTTAAGTCGTTAAGCTTAAGTAAATGTAAGCATACATTATCAAGTCTTGTACATAATGACACGGAGGTGATGTCATGAAGGATATACTCAATGTCGGACTCGTAGGTTATAAATTTATGGGCAAGGCCCACAGCAATGCATTCCAGCGAGTCGGGATGTTCTTTGAACCCAGCATGGATATAAGGATGAAAGCAATATGCGGCAGGGACGAGGAATGGGTAAAACAGGCAGCCCAACAGTTCGGATGGGAGAGCTATGAAACTTCGTGGGAAAAACTGGTGCAGAGGGATGACATAGACATGGTGGACATTACAGCACCTAGTAATGTCCATAAGGAAATTGCCCTGGCAGCAGCAAACGCAGGCAAGCATGTATTCTGCGAAAAGCCCCTGGCCCTTACCCTGAAGGATGCAAGGGAGATGCTGGAGGCAGCGGAAGCAAACGGTGTCAGGCACCAGATCGGTTTCAACTACCGCTTTGCCCCCGCAGTACAGCTGGCAAAGAAGCTGATTGATGAAGGCAAACTCGGAACAATTTATCATTTCCGCGGCCTCTACCTGCAGGATTTTATTGTAGATCCCGATTTCCCGCTGGTATGGAGGCTGGATAAGGAAGTTGCCGGTTCGGGAGCCCTGGGTGATCTAGGCGCCCATTTAATAGATCTGGCCCGGTTCCTGGTGGGAGACTTTGATAAGGTAATTGGAATGAGCAAGACCTTTATCAAGGAACGTCCCATAGTGGAGAAAATGACAGGCCTTAGTGCCAAGGCCCAGGAAAGTGCTGCCATGGGCAAGGTGACGGTGGATGATGCCACCCTCTTCCTGGCAGAATTCAAAAACGGGGCACTTGGTTCCATTGAAGCTACCCGTTTTGCACAGGGGCATCGGAACGGCATGTCCTTTGAAATAAACGGAAGCAAGGGCAGCGTCCGTTTCGAATTGGAGCGAATGAATGAACTGCAGTACTACAACGCCGATGATGAAGAGGGAACTCAGGGCTTCCGCCTGATACAGGCTACGGAAGGCAGCCATCCCTATATGCAGGCCTGGTGGCCGGCAGGTCACATAATAGGATACGAGCATACCTTTGTGCATGAGTTCTATGAGTTCGTTGAAGCCATTGCAACGGGCAGGAAAGCCAATCCGGACTTTACCGACGGCGTCAAATGTTCCCAGGTACTCGAAGCCGTGGAAACCTCCATTGAAGAGAAGCAGTGGATAGAAGTGGACAGTTTATAAATTGCACCAACCATGCTTAAGATTAAAGCATCAGAGAAACCGGCCTTAGCGGACGGTTTCTCTTATTTTTTGGAGTTATCCGCTGCTTATTGAAACAGAGCAGTTTTAGGCCATTCTGTTTTTCATCTGCCCTGCATAGTATAGTTACACATTGACAGCACTCACAGTGTACACCTGATTCCCATATGATGAAAATGGCAAGTATTTTGTGAGGGGGCAGATGAATGGCAGAATATTTTATGCAATTCAACATCATATGGGTGGGTATCATAGCAAGCCTGGCAGCGGGGCTGGCCACCGGAGCGGGAGCACTGCCTATTTTTTTTACCGGGAACGTTCCCAAAAAGCTGCTGGATGCTTTGCTGGGTGCGGCAGCAGGGGTTATGCTGGCTGCCACATCCTTCAGCCTTATAATACCGGCCCTGGAAAAGGCAGGGGGCGGAATAAACGCAGCCGGTATTGTTTTAATTGGAATATTAAGCGGCGGAGTATTTTTGGATTTGGTAGATAAATTTTTTCCCAATACCAATCTGATGGCCAATTCAATGGATATAAACGGCAGGAGAAGCGGTTTATTCAATATGCAGCCCAGCCTGAGGAGGGTATGGATTTTTATTCTGGCTGTCACCGTTCATAATTTTCCGGAAGGAATGGCGGTGGGAGTTGGTTTTGGAGACGGAGACATTGCCAATGGTTTGACTATTGCCATCGGAATAGGGCTTCAAAATCTTCCTGAGGGTCTTGCCGTGGCCCTTCCCCTGCTTCGGGAGGGATTCCCAAAGTGGAAGGCATTCCTGGTTGCGCTGGCAACCGGACTGGTGGAACCCATGGGGGGGCTTCTGGGTATCGGTCTGGTGCGTATTGCACGGCCTCTGCTTCCTTTTACACTCTCCTTTGCGGCGGGAGCCATGCTCTTTGTCATAGCCCATGAAATCATTCCGGAAAGCCAGAACAGCGACGGGCATTCCAAACTGGCGGCCCATGCCTTGCTGATTGGGTTTGTTATTATGATGTTTCTTGATGTTGTACTGGGTTGAAGTCGGCGCAGAATAGTGATAACATTGCCATATAAAGTTGAAGTATGCATAGCAAAAGGAGACTTGGCAATGAAGCGTGTAGTTTTGGATCAAATTCCATTCAGGGTGGACAGAAACCTGTTATTTAAGAGGATACATCTACAGCCCGATGATGAAGATGGCGCACGGGTTATGGAAATGATTAAAGAAGCTGAGGAGATCGGCAGACCGAAAGTTGTGTATACCCTGTCATCCATAAATGATAAACAGGATGATCATGTGATAATAGACGGCGTCAGACTGAGCAGCCGCATCATGCGGGTAAACTTTGCGGATATCAACAGGGTGTTCCCATATGTTGCCACCTGCGGAAGAGAGCTGCATGAGTGGGCAGAAGGCATTGAAGATATGCTGGAGCAGTACTGGGCTGCTGTGATCATGGAACAGGCCCACACAGCAGCTCAGAAATATTTTTACGAGCATCTGGAAAATGAGTACCGGCTGGGCAAGTTCAGATCCATGCATCCGGGCTCTTTGGAGGACTGGCCTATTTCCCAGCAAAGGGAACTGTTTCAGATTCTTGGTGATGTAAGGAAGTCTGTAGGTGTGGAGCTCACCGAGAGCTGTCTGATGCTGCCTATAAAGTCCACATCTGGAATACTCTTTCAGACTGAATCGGATTTTGTAAGCTGCCGGCTCTGCCCCAGGGAAGGCTGTCCCAACAGGAGAGCTGAGTATCGCCCCGGTCTGTATGCTGAAAAGTATCAGGCTGCAGGGAACTGATAAATTCCCGGGAGAGGACATGGATGAAAAAGTCGCCCAGAAACAAAACCATTGATATCGGTGTAGAAGAAGGCAGGCATTACCTGGACAAGTGTAAAATAATTGACAGGCCTGTTTGTAAAGACCGGCTGATTAATTCAACAATCTGCGGGGATTTGTTTCAGGTTGCCCCATTTCTTCCCCCTGGCAGCATAGATCTTATGATAGTCGATCCCCCCTATAATCTGACCAAGCAGTATCATGGCAAGGTGTTTCAGAAAAAGAAAGCTGAGGAATACCGATCCTATACTGAAAGCTGGCTGAATCTGCTGCTGCCTTTGATGAAGGATACCGGGAGCATATATGTATGCTGCGATTGGCAGTCCAGCCTGATCATCGGGCAGGTGCTGATGGAAAAAACAATTGTTCGGAACAGAATTACCTGGCAGCGGGAAAAGGGAAGGGGTGCCAAAACCAACTGGAAAAACGGCATGGAGGATATCTGGTATGCAACTGTATCCAATCAATTTGTATTCGATCTGGATGCTGTGATGATACGCAGGAGGGTAATTGCCCCCTACAGGGAAAACGGAAAACCGAAGGACTGGATTGAAAGCCGGAATGGCAATTACAGGGACACCTGCCCGTCCAACTTCTGGGATGATATTACCATCCCCTTCTGGTCCATGCCTGAGAATACCGCTCATCCTGCACAAAAACCGGAAAAGCTGATAGCCAAGCTGGTTTTGGCCAGTTCCCGGCCGGGAGATCTGATCCTGGATCCCTTTTTGGGCTCAGGTACAACCAGCGTGGTTGCAAAAAAGCTGGGGAGAAAATATATTGGTATAGAACAGAATGAACTGTACTGCATATGGGCTGAAAAGAGGCTGGAGATGGCTGAACAGGATTCATCCATTCAGGGTTATACCTCGGGGGTATTCTGGGAGCGCAATACCCTGGCCGACCAGAAATCAAAGGCCTGATAAAATTTACATATCATAGAATTTTTTTCAAATTTGAAGAGGATTTGACAGTAACCTGTAGAATTGAAACAGTATGGTACAGCGTTGCTGCAGTAAGTTTAAGTTTTGATGAATGGATATAAATGTCTGGCATTTCCAAATTAATGGCTGAGGGGTAATGCTATGGATGTTTTGCTGTTTTTTATAAATCAGATTGTTTTTATCGCTCTGGAAAGCGCCACATTGCTGTTTCTGTATCTGTACATGGTAGGAATGCCGGATTTTATCCGGAAACATTGGCACCAATCATTGATCTATATCATTTTATACCTGGTATTGTCCTATTTCTTAGTAGCTTACCGGGGGCTGCCCCTTACACTGGTGTATATTGTTTTCAATATTTTAATTATATCCTATATAACCAAGACCAGCTTATATCTGTCCATTACAGCAAATATCCTTGTATTTTTGATTTATGGAATTTCAGAAACACTGGTTTCCATACCCGTCCTTTATTTCATGGGAGTTTCTTTTTCTGAAGCAATGGCTGATGACCTGCTTCAGATGAAGGCCCTGCTGATAATAAGGCCCATTCAGACCGCAGCCCTTATCCTGCTTGCCAGGCCTCAGTTAAGGCCCGCTCTGTTTGAGAAGCACTATTTCAGAACAAAGAATTCTTCCGTGACCTTACTTCCGCTGGTTATTTTCTTAATAAGTGTGCTTTACAGCAATCTTGTAAAATACATATATGATACCGCTGTACTTATAATAAGCGGTCTCATGTTCCTTTCGGTGGTTCTCCTTGGAGTTCTCGACACAAAGGAACGCATCAAATGGATGGATATTCAAAACCAGCTGAAGCTTCAGCAGGAGTATTCCAAACACATGGAACTGATTGTTGATGCGGTGAGAAAGGAGAAGCATGATTACAAAAATCATATAAGCACACTGGTTGCACTTTGCACCATGAGGGATCTGGAGGCCATCGATGAGTTCAGAACCTATGCACTTAAACTGACAGGCAATGAACTCACGGTCGGACTCCATTTTTACAATACCGGCAACAAGTACCTCGACGGCTTGCTGGCTGTCAAAAACAGTCTTGCTGCCAAAAATGATATTTATTTTGAAGTGGATGTGGAACGGACTCTGGAGGACATATCGGTGGATGACGTTGATCTGACCACCATAATAGGGAACATTGTGGACAATGCCTTTGATGCCGTAATGATGAATCCGCCCGATAAAAAGAAAATCGTCTCCCTTTCCGTCTTTGAGGAAGACGACCAATGCTGCATATCCATCTCCAATAACGGAAGCAAAATCCCGGAAGTTCATCAAAAACATATTTTTGAATATAAATATTCAACCAAAGACAAATTGGAAGGAGAACGGGGATACGGGCTGTATATAGTAAATGAGCTGACCCAGAGGAATCAGGGAGTCATCAGTTTCCGCAGCGATGAGTATGAGACAGAGTTTCTGCTTTGCTTCAACTTTAAAACAAATGAAGACAAGCGCTCAACGGAGAAAACCAATCTTACATACGGGCCCAATCAATCCCTATAGGGAAATTCCTCCCCGCCCACGGAGATCTTCAAGGATTTGCTCATACATAACCTCGTCAATTCTGTATTTTTTACTGTACAGCAAATAACTTATCAAAATTAAAATCAGGGGCAGAATCAGCATGGCTGCCTTCATCATCATCAGTCCTTCAGGGCTTACATCGGAAGGCCTTGCAGCGTCGGTTATGCCGGACAGGATGACCGTGGTACCCACGATGCCGCTGGCCAGGGCACCGCCCATCTTGTTTATAAAAGGCTGGAGGGAAAAGGTAACGCTGTCATTTCTCTTGCCCAGCTTCCACTGGCCGTATTCCACGGTATCCGCCAGAAACATCAGCATGAGAAGCTGAATGAAGGCCTGCCCTATAAAAATAAGAATGCCTGATGCGCCTATATATAGCATATCCATCGGCGAGAAAAAGAAGAGAACATAACCGGCAACCACCATGGCAGTTGCAGCAGAGTACATGCTTTTTCGGTTGAATCGCCTGCTGAACAGGGGAAAGACAGCCAGGGCGGTTATCTGAGATATGCCTAAAATTACTGCAAAGATGGAATACATGCCTTCGTCTCCATATGCATATTTAAAGAAATACAATCCAAAGCTGGTGGTTGTCATATAGCCGATCATAAAAAGCGACATGGAAACTGCAACGAACAGCAGCTGATCGTTCTGAAAAATGGCCTTTACCATGCCTTTCAGTGAAGTTGAGCTTTCATGCTGGTAGAGCTCTTTGTGCTCTTTTACCCCAAAAAGGGTGACTGCCTGACCTATGCACATAATTACTGCCAAAGCTGCAGCAAAAACGGTATAGGCTGTTTTCATGCTTCCATATGCCTGGCCAAGTGCGGTTGTTATGGGCACGATTCCCGCCACCACTGTGAATAAACCAACATTGGCGCAAATCTTGGCAAAGGCGCCGATTTTCTCCCGCTCCTTCTGACTCACGCTGAGAGAGGGCAGCATGGACCAATAGGAGATATCATTGGCAGTATAGGATACTTCCCAGAAAAGATAGGAAAAGGCAAACAGGACTACATAGCCCGGGCCGCTTATGCCAAAGTCGGTAAAGAGAAGTATTACAGCCAGACCTGTCAGCAATGCGCCTGAGGCAATCCAGGGCTTGAATTTGCCAAATCGTGTACGGGTATTGTCAACTATGACTCCCATAAAGGGATCGTTGACTGCATCAAAGATACGTCCTCCCATGAGTATAAAGTTCAGCCACCAAAGTATGGAGTTGGGCAGATCCAGAATATCCGTCAGGTAAAATATCAGATACATGCTGACAAGAGCATAGACCATATCCCTGCCTATGGTGCCCAGTCCAAAGGCATATCTGTTGCGAACGGCGTGCTTATCCATATGACAGTCCCCCTTTTAGAACTATTATAACTTTACCAATCCTGTTTGTATATCCTTACCGAACAAATAGGCAGCAAGAACAAAAAAATGCATCAACCCGGAAGTGGATGCATTTACTGCCATTGTTTCCTGTTCTGATTCAGATATTAAAATAGCTGTAAGGAGACAGCAGGGTGAAGTCACCTTCCAGAATTGTGTCTCCCCTGTCTGCCCGGGACCGGATTTCCTCTATCAATTTCAGCAGTTTGAATCGCTCCTGTTCACTTATGCGGAATCGCACACCGTACTTGAAGAGTCCCTCCTGCACTTCCTTTCCCCAGACCGGTGTACCGTACAGATTAATGTGTCTGCCCAGCAGGGATGTTGAAAACTGGATGAAGAGATTACTCTTAAGGGGCAGACTGACTGTCGAATAGAAACACAGCCCTCCTCCGCTTATGTCATGAATCAGCACAAGGGTACTGCCGACATGGACGTCCTGCCCATCGTACTTAAGAATAGTCATTGATGCTTCCAGGTACTGATGAAACTTATACCGCGGATAAGCCCGCTTATCACGTATATCAACAGGAGTCCGGGGGGACGGCTCCGGTATCAGGTACCTGGCTTGAATCAGCTTCTTGCATTCAGCAGGAGGCAGCGGGGCACTGAAGTAGTAACCCTGCCCGAACTGACAGCCGCACTTTCTCAGAAACTCCAGTTGTTCATCTGTTTCGATCCCCTCTGCTATGGCCTGAATGCCCAGTTTTTCTGCCAGCGTCAGAATAGCATCGGTAATGGCAGAATTGGTTTTGTCCTGGGGGATGGTCTGTATAAACAGCTGATCTATCTTCAGTATGTCAATATTGAGTCTGCTCAGGTATTCCATCGAAGAAAAGCCTGTGCCGAAATCATCCAGGGCAACCTTTATTCCCATTTCATGCAGCTTATCTATGGATAATTTCATCTGCTGATAATCACGTATCATCACTCTTTCAAGTATTTCAATTACCAGAAAGTCCGGATTCAGCCCGTGGGAACTGATTATATTCAAAATGCGATCGGCAAAATCCTCCTGAAGAAATTGCAGGCTGGATACATTTATTGATATTTTAACGGGAGGCAGATCTTCTTTCATCCAGTTCTTATAGTGGCGGCACACTTCATTAAGCACCCAGTCTCCCATTTCCAAAATAAACTGGGACTCTTCGGCAATGGAAATAAATTCTTCAGGAAGAAGAGTGCCGTAAATATGGTGGTCCCATCTTATAAAGGCTTCTGCTCCGGTGATTTCGCAGGTATCAAGGTTGACCAAAGGCTGAAGATGTATGCGAAACTGCCCCAGTGCAATTGCCTTTTTTATATCAAGCTGCAGGTGTCTGCGTTTTTCAGTCTCTTCTGTGGAATTTTTGCTGCTCTTTTCATTGGGTAAAGTGCTGAAGAGTACATACATGGCATTTCCTCCCCGATTGAAAAGACAATCTGCGGCCACAGGAACACTATGCTTAATGAAGTGAAGGACGATAGGAGGGTAAGGTATCCCCGTTTGTGACTCAATTGGCAGCTCAACCGTCCTGGTGTCTCCACTTTAGACTTGCAGCTTTGCGTCCCTGCCTTTCGACAGGTTTGCCTTTTTCAATTGGAAATTTCTGCTTTATTTTTCATTATATATTAAAATATATATTTATACAATTGTTTAGAACAAATTCCTTCTTTTTTATACATTTTTCTCGCAGATTCAAACTATTTTCTCACAGACTGTTTTTTCAGGAAAAATCGGGTATACAATATAAACAGTGGAATGCTATAATATGCATATTCAATCTGAGGCAGCGCCCGGATCAGTACTAATTAAGCCTGGGGTGAAAAATTTGAGAGGATTGCTGGATTACATAGAAACTGCAACAGGAAAGGCATTGGACAAGGAACATGTGCGAATGATGAATCCTTTGGTATTGGCCTATATAGGTGATACTGTTTACGATCTGTTTGTAAGGACCTATCTGATTCATGTCCATGATGTCCCGGTGCATCAACTGCATATAAAATCCATATCCTATGTAAAAGCGGAATCCCAGTCCGAGACACTGTATCAAATAGACGAGCAGCTGACAGAGGAAGAAAAAGACATTGTCCGCCGGGGACGCAACGCCAAATCGGGCACAATTCCGAAAAACGCCGATGTTGCTGATTACAGACGGGCCACCGGCTTTGAGTCATTGCTGGGCTTTCTGTATCTTACAAGACAGGAAGAGCGCTTATGCCAGTTAATTGGATATATGCTGGCTGCAAAGGCGGATCAGAATCAGTCTGCCAAAGCCGGCAAACCGGAGAATTGAATTTAGAGTGTGAAACATTATGGAGGCCATATGAAAGATCTTGACAGGAACTTCAAAAAAAGCGGCAGAAGGAAGCAGATGCATAAAAAGGATGATGCCGGCTTTCCAAAAGACAGCAGGGTTAACGAAGCTGATGCACCGGAGAACCGTATAGAGGGGAGAAATCCGGTTTTGGAGGCTTTACGCTCCGGCCGTACGGTGGAGAAACTGCTGATAGCCCGCGGCAGCAGTGAGGGCTCCATCCGGGAGATAGTGAAAAGAGCCGGGGAGAGCGGAACTGTCATTCAGGAGATAGACAGGCAGCGGCTGGATGAAATATCCCTTTCCGGTGCGCACCAGGGAGTTATTGCCTATGTTACCCCATATAAGTATGCAGAAGTGGAAGAAATGCTCGAAGCTGCCGGAGAAAGGGGAGAAGCTCCTTTCCTGATAATACTGGATGAAATCACCGATCCCCATAACCTGGGGGCTGTTATGCGGACAGCTGAATGCTGCGGCGCCCATGGAGTCATTATTCCCAAACGGAGATCAGCGGGACTGACACCTGCAGCCATTAAGGCGTCGGCGGGTGCCGTGGAATATATGCCCGTCGGCAGGGTGACCAATCTGGCCAGGCTGCTGGAGGATTTGAAAAAACAGGGCATCTGGATTGCGGGGGCCGATCCGGAGGGCTCGCCCTATACCGCTCAGGATCTTACCGGCCCCATTGCCCTTGTTATCGGCAGTGAGGGAAGGGGCCTCGGACGGCTGGTCAGGGAAAAGTGCGATTTTCTGGTCAGCATCCCCTTAAAGGGACGGATCGAATCCCTGAATGCTTCGGTAGCGGCCGGGATACTGATGTATGAGGTGGTCAGACAGAGAGGTTAGGGTGAGGGGTTTGCAGGAGATACTTTTGGTGGACGGATACAATATCATACATGCCTGGCCGGATCTTAAGAGGATTGCGGATTACAGCCTGGAGGACGCCAGGTATGCATTGCTGGAAATTCTGCAGGATTTCCAGGGTTACAAAGGCCTCCGGGTTATTGTTGTTTTTGATGCCCATATGATACAGGGAGGCCTGGAGAAAACAGAAAGGGCAGGTAATATAGAGGTGGTCTATACCCGGGAAAATGAGACCGCCGATCATTACATAGAGCGCTGGACTGCAGGAATTCAGAAAAATATGCATGTTATTGTGGCTACTTCCGATTTTCTGCAGCAGACCATGGTACTGTCACAGGGGGCAGTAAGGATTTCTGCCCGGGAGCTGCTTGAACAGGTCAGACTTGTTCGTAAAAGGATAAACAGTGAATATCTGGAAAAACACCACCCGAAAACCAATCTCCTGGGAGACCGGGTGGGCCCTGAAACCCTTGAAAAACTGGAGCGCTGGAGAAGGCAAAGATAGCTTGACTTGTACAGATTATGTAATGTATAATCAATTTGATTGGTAGGATTACGCAGATATGTAATGCAGCAGCAATGGGGGAGAAACTGGTGGAGTTACCGGCAACAAAAGACTATTACAGCAATTACGATGCAATACCGGATGAGCAGGTGGTGGAAGACGCCCGTATCGGCGATGAGCAGGCACTTGAGTATCTCATTCACAAATACCGCAATTTTGTGCGGGCTAAGGCACGATCCTATTTCCTTATCGGGGCAGACCGGGAAGACATCGTCCAGGAAGGCATGATAGGCCTTTACAAAGCCATTCGCGATTTCCGGTCGGACAAGCTTTCCTCCTTCCGGGCCTTTGCCGAGCTTTGCATTACCAGGCAGATCATTACTGCCATTAAGACTGCCACCCGTCAGAAGCATATTCCGCTGAACTCCTATATTTCTCTTAACAAACCCATATATGATGAAGAATCCGACCGCACATTGATGGATGTATTATCCGGCACCCGGATTTCCGATCCTGAGGAACTTATCATCAGCCAGGAGGACTTCAACAGCATCGAATGCAAAATCGGAGAGCTGCTCAGCGATCTGGAGTGGGAAGTTCTTACCTCCTATCTGCAGGGTAAGTCCTATCAGGAAATCGCCGCAGATCTGGATCGGCATGTCAAATCCATTGACAATGCACTGCAGAGAGTGAAGCGTAAGCTGGAACGATACCTGAACGGCAAGGAATGACAGGCTGATTCCAGGTTACCGTTGACAAACGGTGCTTCGGAGATTAAAATATTATATGATTTTCAGATATGCGGGTGTAGCTCAATGGTAGAGTTCCAGCTTCCCAAGCTGGCTGCGTGGGTTCGATTCCCATCACCCGCTCCATAAAAGGGAAGTCAGAGGTCAGATTTCAGATATTCGACATCCAGTCGGCCCATGTAGCTCAGCAGGCAGAGCGCCGCCATGGTAAGGCGGAGGTCACCGGTTCAATCCCGGTCGTGGGCTCCATACAAGAGACTTTGCTCCGGCTTCCGACAACTGGCATCCGACTTCCAAAAATGAGCCACCAGGAAGAGTTGTAATGAGAATCCATGGAAAAACAAAGGAGGAGAGCTTTCATGGCAAAGGCAAAATTTGAAAGAACCAAGCCCCATGTCAACGTAGGAACCATAGGGCACGTTGACCACGGCAAGACCACACTGACGGCGGCAATAACCACCATCATGGCCCAGTTTGGCAGAGC
>DUOA01000091.1 GCA_012839095.1 Clostridiales bacterium | reverse complement strand
TCTAATAGTCTGTCAAGGGTCAAGATGAACTCGCTTCGCTCGCCCTTGACAGACTCCAAACTTTGGTTCATCTAATTTCATTAGTTGTTGATCGTACATGCTTATTTTTGCAAGATTAAGTTCCACCTCCAGATTTGTAAGAGTAATTTCTACCGTTGACGCTTCAAGGGGTGGAAGTTACTTTTTCAATTAACTAAAGGGAAAGTATATCCCTTTTTTAATTTTCATATTGACAGTACCGTGTAAATGATGTATATTAGTATACGCCGTTCAAAAAACAGAACGTTCCCGCGGGGTGTGGCGCAGTTTGGTAGCGCACCTGGTTTGGGACCAGGGGGTCGCAGGTTCGAATCCTGTCGCCCCGACCAGCGTGGCCCCTTGGTCAAGTGGTTAAGACACCGCCCTTTCACGGCGGTAACAGGGGTTCGAATCCCCTAGGGGTCACCATTTTTACTGAGGGCCTTTAGCTCAGTTGGTTAGAGCAACCGGCTCATAACCGGTCGGTCCGGGGTTCGAGTCCCTGAAGGCCCACCATCTTTGCCTCGGTAGCTCAGTCGGTAGAGCAGTAGACTGAAAATCTACGTGTCGGTGGTTCGATTCCGCCCCGAGGCACCATTTATGAAGTCAGAAGCCGGAAATCCGAAGTCAAATTTGCGTAATGCTGACCTGAGTGTTGCCTAAGTCCGGTATCTGAACTCTGAAAACGCTTTTAGGCGTCTGATATCCAATTTTATATCCATGTGGGGGAGTTCCCGAGTTGGCCAAAGGGGGCAGACTGTAAATCTGTTAGCTCAGCTTTCGGTGGTTCGAATCCGCCCTCCCCCACCAACAAAAAACTGTTGATTTAGTCAACAGTTTTTTGTTTGATAATTTATAGATAGATAATAAAAACATTGTTATAACCCGTTCTGCTTTTATCTGATGAATTTTCAGAAGTCTACAAAATTCTTTATGATAGAATCATTATCCTTTAGGTTTAAACACAAGCGAGGCGATAAAGCCGAATACTATAGCTGCAGATATACCTGCACTTGTTACCTCGAAGATACCGGTCAGAACACCTATCAGGCCGTGTAATTCACTTTCTGCCATTGCACCTTTGAACAATGCGTTGCCAAAGCTGCTGATAGGAGTTGTCGCTCCTGCACCGGCAAGTTTTATCAATGGTTCATACCATCCCAGGCCGCCCAGAACAGTTCCGGTTACTACCAGGGTTGTCATGGTATGGGCAGGTGTCATTCTGAAAACATCCATCAAAATTTGACCGATTGCACAAATAATTCCACCTATGAGAAAAGCCCAGAAAAATTTTTCCATAACATGACTCCTTTACTGAATATACTCAATAGACACGGCATGTGCAATACAGGGAATACTTTCCTTTTGCTGATAAGACATGGGAGACAGTAAAGCTCCTGTTGCGGCTATCAGGATTCTTTTTAACTCGCCGCGTTTCATACGATTGAAAAAATGCCCGTAAGTTACAGCAGCACTGCATGCACAGCCGCTTGCACCGGAGAATACTTTGGGATCGTTACCGTAGATCAGGATGCCGCAATCAGTATAACGATTGTTATCCATCTTGATCCCCCTTTTCTGCATCAGTTCACATGCAATGGAATAGCCTGTGAAACCCAGATCTCCGGTTGCAATCAAATCATAATAATCCGATTCCAAATTCATTTCATTCAAATGGACTTCAATTGTATCAACTGCAGCCGGAGCCATGGCTGCGCCCATATTGAAGGGATCAGATATACCCAAATCAACTACCTTGCCTATTGTAGCGGAAATAATTCGCGGCCCCTTTCCTTCCCGGCCAAGAATTACTGCTCCTGCACCTGTAACCGTCCATTGAGCGGTTGGCGGTTTTTGCGCTCCATATTCGGTAGGATACCTGAACTGCTTCTCTGCTGCTGCATTATGACTGGCTGTAGCAGCCATAACATAGTTGGCTCCGTCATTATCTATAATTTTGCTGGCCAATGCCAGGCCCTCCATGGATGTGGAGCAGGCTCCGAATAATCCCAGATAAGGAATTTTCAGCCCCCTGGCAGCAAAACTGCTGGAGGTTATCTGGTTGTCCAAGTCGCCGCTTAAGAGAAAGTTTATATCCTGGCTTTTTAGTCCTGCCTTCTCCAATGCCTTTTCACAGGCATGCTCCAGCAGTTTTACCTCTGCTTTTTCGAAGCTGTCCTGTTGAAGCCAGAGATCATCGTGAAAATAGTCAAAATCATCCGCTAAGGGGCATTGCGCTTCAAAAGGGCCGCCAACAACAGCAGATGACAGAATCACCGGTCTTGTATCAAATCTCCAGGACTGTCGACCTACAAGCATATTATCCTCCCATCGCTTTTAACAGTATTTTTATAATTGCTGTTACAAAGGCAGAAAAGGTACCGAAGACAATAACGGGCCCTGCTATTTTGAACATGTTACCGCCAACACCGAGAACATAGCCTTCACTGCGATGTTCTATGGCTGCAGAAGCAATGCTGTTGGCAAATCCTGTAATGGGTACTGATATACCGGCTCCGGCCCATTGAGCAATATGATCATACACTCCGAGTCCTGTCAGTAAAGCAGACAACATAATCAAGACAGCAATAGCAGGGTTGCCTGCCTGTGATTCATCAAATCCGAAGTAGAGAATGAAAATGTTCTGCAGTAGTTGAGACACAGTACAGATTATTCCTCCTGTAAAAAAGGCCCTTATTACGTTCAGTGCTACATTTCTCTTGGGCTCTAATTTTTTGGCCAAAATCTGATAATCCTTCTGAATTGGCGTATTCTTTTTCTTTTTAGGCATTATACTCACTCTTTCTGTAAGCATCTCTTTTTTAGTATGTCTTTCATGTCTCAAATAATGCAGCAATACAAAAACAGTAAATCAGGGTAGTATATAAAAATAAGCCGTGCTTGTAACACGGCCGAATAAAGGGGTCTCACTGTATTTTGTGAGGTTGAATTTATTTTTCCCGGAAAACGTAGATTTATACTAAAAAACCGAAGCTTAAGCTTCGGTTTTTTGAATCATTCAGTCAATGATTAAATTACTCTTTTTCATTTAGTTCAGGAAAGAAGTCGCCCAGGGAAACAGTCATATCCTCTTTTACAAAAGGGGTTTCCCGCTGCTCCTGCTGTTTCTTCTCTGGCTTCTCCAATGCCTCTCTTATGCTGAGACTAATCCTTTTGTCATCAGGTTTGACATTGAGCACCTTGACGGAAACCATATCACCGGTCTTAAGGACATCCTCCACTTTGTCTACCCGTTTGTCGGAGATTTGGGAGATGTGAACCAAGCCGTCTACTCCCGGTTCTAATTCAACAAATGCCCCGAATGTGGTGATTCGTACCACTTTTCCCTGGAAGATTTGTCCTACGGGGTATTTCTCTTCTATGTTGTCCCATGGATGAGGCAAGGTTTGCTTGTAGCCCAGCGAGATTCTGTTGTTTTCCTTATCAACGGACAGTACCAGAACTTCAACCTGCTGCCCTTCAGTAACAACTTGTTTCGGGCTCTTGATATGACCCCAGGATAGATCGGAAATGTGGATCAGACCGTCAACACCACCAATATCCACAAAGGCACCGAAATTGGTAAGACGCTTGACTTCACCGCTTATGAGCTGCCCTTCCTTAATATTGTCCCATACCTGCTGTCTTTTCAGAGCTTCTTCTGCCTCCAGAACAGCCCTTTGTGATGCCACTACCCTATTTCGCTTTTTGTCTATTTCTAGTATCTGTAACCGAAGCCGCTGACCAACAAAAGAGGTAAGATCGGCTACGTAGCGAAGAGACAATTGTGAAGCGGGAACAAATGCAGAAAAACCTTTGATATTAGCCAGAACACCGCCTTTTACAACTTCCTTGCAGATACCGGTTAGTTCCTGTTTATTTCGGAATGCTTCTTCGATTGCTTTCCATGCCTGATGCCTGACTACATTTTTCTGCGAGAGTATAACGTTGCCTTCACCATCATTCACTTTTTTTACTTCCACCTCAATGTCATCGCCTTCATGAAATACTTCAGGGAGAGGCTTGTCCTCTTCCAGCATGATATCGTTTCTGGCAACAACTCCATCGGACTTGTATCCGACATTTACGATTATCTCATCTTCTGTAACCCGGAGAATTTTTCCCTTTACGATTTGTCCGGGATGCAAGGATACAATATCAAAATCATCCATGGTTTCTTCTTTTGCTTCTTCTTCTGTTTTTTGTAATTCATCTGATTTCTCAGAATCAGGTTCATCCGGCTCTCCCGGTTCGACTGCCGCTTCCGGCTCACTTGCTTCGTCTGGTTCATCTGACTCTCCTGAATCATCAGCAGCGGCTGTTTCGATAACGGGAGCAGCTTCTTCTTCCTGTGCTGCTTCAGGTTCTTCTTTGTCGTCGGTGGATTCAGCAGCAACTTGCTCTTGCTCGCTTACGGATCCGGTATTTTCTTCCTGTTCATTGGCAGCAGAGGCAGCTTGCTCCAACGGATCAACAGCCGCCTGGTTTTCTTCATTCACGGACGAAACTGCTTCTTCCTGCTGTGTAACAGCAGTTTCAGCTATATCTTTTTCCATGATTTCATCCTTCATATCGCTCATTGAATTAGTACCTCCTTAAAATCCATGCAATCTGACCTGTTGAATATCTGTAGGGAATGAATTCAACATCGATTGTATATTCCACTATTGATGTGCCCCTGTGATGATCGAATTTCCTATAATTACATATTATTTCTTTTTTATATTTCCTATGAAAATAACAATAGATTATATCAGATCCGCGATATAAGCCCCCCTAAATAAATCAAAAGCGAAATACTTGTTTCTTAAATAACTAGGAACATTCGAATTCATGATAGATCATGAAAACAGGAATCACATCTATAACTTAATATTATACTTTTTCGATATTATATGACTAAATCCTTCTTTTAAATAAAATTTAAACCAAGGAAATCAGGATTTAACTATTTTCCAGCCCTTTATTGGAATGGGACCAAGGATTTCACAGCTTCCATCATTTCTTCTGACACTTTGTCCAGCAATTCGGAATTGGATTTATTTCCATAATACTTCTCCAAATCCAGCGGCTTACCTACAATTACCTGAATCGGGCGAAACAATCTATATCCGCCTGTTATGACCACCGGAACGGTAATCGCCCGTGATTTTAGTGCAATGGCAGCGGTGCCATGGGTAAACTGCTGCATGTTTCCATCCCGGCTTCGTGTTCCTTCCGGAAAAATACCAAATACCTCTCCTTTCCTGAGGGTATAAAGGGCAGTTTTCACAGCGCTTATATCTGCAGTACCTCTTTTCACCGGAAAAGCTCCCAAACCCTTCATAAACAGTGCGAATGGCTTAATACGGAACAGCTCCTGTTTTGCCATGAAATAGATTTTTCTGGGCAGAAGGCAGCCAAGTACAATGGGATCAAAAAGAGAAGTGTGGTTGGAAAAAATAATGGCACTTCCTTCAGTTGGTAAATTCTCCTTACCCTGGATCTTCGGCCAAAATAGGAGATAGACAAATGGCACTAGAATAGCACGAATAATATAGTATAACAAATCCGCTTCCTCCGTTAGTTCTTCAGCAGGCTTTCAATCTCATCCACTACTTGTTCTATAGATTTTTGTGTGGTATCAATCAATACTGCGTCATCCGCTTTTTTCAGCGGGGCATATGTTCTCTTGCTGTCATTTTCATCCCGTTTTATAATTTCATTTAAAATAGTATCAAAATCAATATTAAGATTTCCCTTCTGCTTTAATTCTTTCCACCTGCGACGGGCTCTTTCTTCAGGTGCGGCGGTAAGAAAAACCTTAAGCGCAGCATCCGGCATCACATGAGTACCGATGTCTCTTCCATCCATGACAAGAGAGACTTGCTCTGCAATTCCACGCTGGAGTTCCACCAGTTTAATGCGTACTTCAGGAATGGTAGCCACATCTGAAGCAGCATTTGAAACGCTGTTGGCCCGGATTTCGCTGGTTACATCTCGTCCGTCCAGCATTATGGTTTGATCACCATTTCCGTGTTGAACCTGAATATCGGTATCTGCCAGTAAGGGAATGACATCTTCCGGTTTGGCGGGATCCCCTCCCTGTTTTAATACCTTTAATGCCATTGCCCGATACATGGCGCCTGTATCCAGGTACAAAATACCCATTCTTTTTGCCAGCAGCCTGGCAACTGTGCTTTTTCCGGCTCCCGCAGGCCCATCTATGGCTATGGTCAGTTTAGCAATGTCTGGTCTTAAGACAACTGCTTTCTCCAGATATACAGGACTTAACACTCTCTCTTCCTCCAGCTGGATATGCATCATAACGCGGATACACATGGGCAGGCTGCCTTTCACGTCCATTTCCTGGCAGCACATCAGCGGAACGGATGTCATACCCATTTTTCTGGCTGCCACAGCCGGATAAACGGCATCAATATCCTTTGTGGCAGTGAAGATGATACTGACTATATCTTTACAATCCAATGAGTTTTCATTCAATAACTGTCTGATCAGCTCTGTTGTTCTCAGTAAAATCTCATCTCTATCGTTTTTAGTAACAGTGGTAGCACCTCTTAAAGCGTAAAATTTCATATCCACTCTCCTATACTACACGATGGCCCAGCCCTATTGCAACTTCATTCAGATGCAGGAGCCCGATTCCGAAGAAAAGGGCGACACAGATATGGTCCTGATTTCTGGAAATCCCAATTTTACCGCCGACATTCAACCCCAGAGCCTTTGGCATAATCTGTGACAAGGCTTCACGGGCCGCTCCTGCTACAGCACCTTCTTCTCCATGAGAATCCTTTATCAAACCTTCTCTTTTAGCAGCTACCACTGCCCTTTCAATGATCCTGGTGATAGAAGGAATAAATTCTCCGCCATAATCTACAGCAGCGGCAAGAATTCCATGTTTTTGCATTTCCGTTTTTAGTTCCCTCTCATCCTCACGATTCCGGGTTAGTGCCATGCGTAATGCTGCTCTTGATGCTTCCTTGCTTCCGGGAATTTCCATAAGCTATACCTCCTGGTTAACATGTGCTGCATGCACTGTATATGAAGTCATAGTCCGGACAGGTGACTGGTATCATTCAGACATACCAGCCGCCTTCTATCGGATTTCCATTGAATAATGCTTATCCCTGTATTGTCCAGTTGAAAGTCCCATAAGTGCCTGAGGGGAAATCCCAATAACTTCACAATCAACATTCGAACAGGATAAGAATGGGCAACCACCAGTATCCGCTCATCATCAGCATTATGTCTGTCTTGAATATATTGTATAAAATTACAAATTCTGTTTTGCAGAGAGTATAAGGATTCGCCCTGGTGGGGTTCAAAAGAAAAATCCTTTCGATGTCTGTCCAATTGCCCCGGATATTCAGCTTCAATCTGATTTCGGGTCAGACCCTCCCACACACCGAAATTGACTTCATTTAGTTCCTTCCTTTTGACAGGACAAATACTGTGTCTTTCCCCAATGACAGCTGCTGTATGATAAGCGCGTTTCAAGGTGCTGGAATATATCTGAGAGAAAGATTCACCGGAGAGCTTCTCCGCCAGCACTTCTGCCTGACGTATCCCTCTGTCGGAAAGCTCAGTATCACGGATACCCTGGGTTCTCCGTTGAATATTCCAAATAGTTTCTCCGTGGCGTGTCAGATAAATATACATGGTTCCTCCCGGCAGGTTAAGCGTCTGATGCAGGAATTCTCATCCTTTGTATTTTTCCACATATACCTGATATTCTGCCCATATATCCTCAAGTTGGTGAAAGCGGGAAGAGATTTCTGCTTTTTTTATTTGTCCGATGGCAACTATGAGCGCATTGATCAGGCTGAGCGGAGCTACTAAAGAATCAACAAAGGAAGCCATGTCACTTCTGGCCAAAAGAGTGCAGTCTGCATAGTCGGTTAAAGGAGACAGCATGCTGTCAGTAAGAGCAACTGTGTGTGCGCCTCTTTCTCTGGAAAATCTCATGGCCTCAATAGTTCGACTGGCATATCTGGGAAAACTGATTCCAATCAGCAAGTCTCCCCGTCCTATATGAAACAGCTGTTCAAAAATATCACTGACACCAGAAGTTACTATTCTTACATTGTCAAATACAAAGTTCAGATAATAACCCATAAACTGTGCCAGTGGAGAAGCGCTGCGCAATCCAAGTACATAGATGTGCCTTGCCTGCAGAAATTTATTAACTACATCATTAAAGACTTCGTTGTCTGTTTCATCGATAGTTTGACGGATATTTTGCATGTCCGCCTTAAGAACACTTTTAAGAACAACTGCCTGATCCAATTCAGAAGATAATTCGATGCGTTGAACCGTGGTAAGTTTGTTGCGGATCAATTCCTGTAGTGCTTTTTGCAGTTTTGGATATCCGTCATAGTCGAGGACGCCTGCAAAACGGACTACCGTAGATTCACTTACGCCTACAACCTCACCAAGCCTGGCAGCTGTCATAAAAGCTGCTTTATCATAATTGTTCATTATGTATTCCGCTATCAACTTCTGCCCCTTGCTCATTTTCTTATAGTAAGACTCTATGCGGTGAATCAGGTCCTGTTTGTTCATCGAAAAACGCTCCTTTTCTGCACAGTTCATCATTATTTTACCACAACAGGCAAATTTGACAAGAGGCATGTAGGGTCAGTCAAAGCCCGTAAAACTCATTTTCGAAACCCCATTGCCTAAAGGATTCCAGCATTTCATAGCTGGTAAGGTCATAATGAAGAGGGGTAATTGATATATAGTTGTTCCTGATGGCTTCCATATCAATATCTTCGTCCAAGGACTCATGTATCAGCCTGCCTGTCAGCCAGTAATAAGCATTGCCTCTCGGATCATTTCTTTTTTCGTAATTTTTTTCATAACGCCTGATACCCAGCCTGGTAACCTTCATGCCTTTTATTTGTTCTTTGGGTACATTGGGAATATTAACATTAACCAGAGTCTGAGCAGTAAAATCCTTTTCGGACATAAGCTTCGCCACTTCAGCCGCTATCTTGCCTGCAAAAGAATAATCCATTTCCTTTCCGCCTAACAATGAAAAGGCGGCAGAGCGCACCCCCATTATGCAACCTTCAATCGCTGCTGATACTGTCCCGGAGTACAGAACATCAGTACTGAGATTGGCTCCTCTGTTAATTCCGGTAAAAACAAAGTCCGGTCTTTCTGCCAGTAGTTCATCTATACCCAGTTTTACACAATCTGCAGGGGTGCCATTGACTGCAAAGGCCTGAGCATCCAGACCTGGCAGCTTGATTTCTCGAACCCGAAGCGGATGGTGCATTGTAATGGCATGTCCCGCTGCACTTCTCTCGCTGTCCGGAGCGACCACGGTTACTTCTCCCAGCTCTGTCAGACTGGCAGCCAGCTGCAATATTCCTTCTGCATGAATACCATCGTCGTTTGATACTAAAAACTTCATATTTTCTCCTTTGTTCAGCAATTTCAATATCTATTATATTATAGTTCGGACATTGGATACAAATACTATTTTAACATCCGGAAATGCTTACATAAATATTGAGTCGGTAAATTCAGGATGGCATTATGATTGGAGAGTGGCTCTGTGATACAAATCGATGATTCAGGCAGCGGCAGTTTGATAGGCGGGACCTGCATTGGCGCTATCAGAGTGGAAACGGAAGAGTACGTATACGATTATATTCCTGTTGAATATTACAGGGGAGATTTGTTTCGCAGCAAGAACTATTTGATCAAATGCGGCCATATTGTATTATCTTTGCTGGAAAGGTTAAACTGGAAACCAGACGAGGAGGTAGAGATTTGCCGGGGCTATATGTTTGATCAGGCCAGAAAATATCTTGATGAGAGACGCATACCTTATCGGTCCGCCAAAATATTGGAACCACTGCAATCCCGCATAGAACATACTTTTCAGGAGTATGCCCTCTGCCTGGGACTGCCTCTTCAGTATGTTAAATATACAAAGTATCCCCTTCATTTTCACAGGATTCTGCGATGGGTATATGCAGATTACAGAAAGCGAATGGTACTTTGCAAAACCGGCTGGAAAAGCTGGATCAAGTATGGAAATTTGAAAGTCGACGTGAAAGAAGATGTTTTGTATAAAAGCAATTACATATGCCTTAAGTGCGGAAAGAGCATAAGAAAGGGAGCTAAGGTGAAACGACTGGAATATCATAGTAATTGTCCCAATATAATTTTTCTTCACTTCAAATGTGATATGGCAGAATACTAGAAATCAGCTGCAAAAAAAAAACCTGCTGGGGCAGGTTACCTCTGTTCAATAATGAGTTTGATTGCAGTTCTTTCTTCTCCGTCTATTATGATGTCTGTAAAAGCAGGAATGCAAATCAAATCGATTCCTCCGGGAGCAACAAAGCCTCGTGCAATTGCAACTGCTTTTACTGCCTGATTTAATGCGCCGGCTCCAATGGCTTGCATTTCAGCACTTCCCCTCTCCCTCAATACACCTGCCAGAGCACCGGCCACCGAATTTGGATTGGATTTTGCTGACACCTTTAATACTTCCATAAATGACCCCCCCTGCATTTATTGTGTTACCCCAAATATGCAAAGATGACGTTATTTCGATGAATTCACATATATAAGTACTATTCTACATAACTATAGCAAAATCCTCTAATAATAACAAAAAAGATGTGGAAAACCACATCTTATTTTGCGTATTCTACAGCCCGCGTTTCGCGGATAACATTAATTTTGATTTGTCCTGGATATTCAAGCTCTTTTTCAACTTGCTTGACGATATCTCTAGCCATTAGAGTAGCTTGATCATCGCTCACCTTATCAGGTTTGACGATTATTCGGATTTCTCTTCCCGCTTGTATAGCAAAGGATTTTTCCACTCCTGCGAAGGAATTTGCAATTTCTTCTAATTTTTCCAATCTCTTAATATAAGCTTCCAATGTTTCCCTTCTGGCTCCCGGCCTGGCTGCAGAAATTGCGTCAGCCGCCTGAACCAGGACTGCCTCTACTGTTGTGGTTTCTATATCACCATGATGCGCAGCTATGGCACTTACTACATTGGGATGCTCACGGTATTTTTTGGCTAAATCGCCGCCAATCTGTGTATGGGATCCTTCAACTTCATGATCAACTGCTTTTCCAATATCATGGAGTAAACCGGCACGTTTTGCCAGCTTTACGTCAGCTCCCAATTCGGATGCCATAATACCGGCCAGATGAGCTACTTCTATGGAGTGCTTCAGTACGTTTTGGCCGTAACTGGTACGATATTTTAGCCTGCCCAACAATTTTATCAGCTCGGGATGAACATTATGCAGGCCTGTTTCAAAGACAGCCTGTTCTCCCTCTTCTCGTATTTGAGTTTCTACTTCTTTTTTGGCTTTTTCCACCATCTCTTCTATGCGAGCCGGATGGATCCTGCCGTCTACGATCAGTTTTTCCAGGGCAATTCGGGCAATTTCCCGGCGGATAGGGTCAAATCCGGACAAGATTACTGCTTCCGGAGTATCGTCTATTATTAGGTCAATGCCTGTAGCCGTTTCCAGGGTGCGAATGTTTCGCCCTTCTCTTCCGATAATTCTGCCCTTCATCTCGTCATTGGGCAAAGAAACTACAGAAACAGTGGATTCTGCTACATGATCAGCAGCAAATTTTTGAATAGCCAAAGCAATGATATTTCGAGAACTCTTTTCAGCTTCTTCCTTGGCCTTGGCCTCAATTTCTCTGTACTTGACTGCTATCTCATGAGTAATGTCTCTTTCCACACTTTCCAACAGCTGTTGTTTAGCCTCGTCTCTGGTTAAGCAGGAAATTCGTTCCAATTCGTCCAGCTGCCTCTTATGGAGAGCATCTACCTGCTCTTGCAGCTTCTGGATTTCCTTTTGCTTCCTGTTCAGGGATTCCTCTCTGGCTTCCAGGGAATCCAGCTTTTTATCAAGGTTTTCTTCTTTTTGCTGAAGCCTTCTTTCTGTTCTCTGGGCTTCATTGCGTCGTTCACGACTTTCTCTTTCTAATTCGCTTCGCAGTTTATGGACTTCTTCTTTTGCTTCCAGCAAGATTTCACGTTTCGTTGCTTCAGCTTGTTTTTCAGCTTCTTCTACAATCTTCTTGGCGGCGTCTTCTGCACTGGATATTTTTCCTTCTGCAATCCGCTTCCGATAATAGTATCCGAGGATGATACATGTAATGGCTACTACCAGGACAATTAGTATTAGTAATTGTAATGGTAGTTGTAGTTGAATGGGGTACACCTCCTAAATCTTACTTCGACTTTCATTTGCCTGCAAAATAAAACCGAGTAAAGGGAACTACTCGGTTAACCAGTGTAATTCCAGATTACAAGTTTACACTTTGATAAATCAAGTCATACTGAATTAATCAGCATTTGAGATTTATTCTTATTTTATACCGTTTTAGCAGGTGTGTCAAGTAAATAGCATCATATAATAGTCTTGCGCGGGTATAATTATAAGAAGAAAAAACCCATATGGGTTTATTCTTCAGTGTCGGTATCTTCAGTTGTGTCGGCGTGGATGGATAACATCCGGCTGCGAATTATGGATTCTATTTCTTCAGCTATTTCCGGATTGCCCTTCAGGAATTGCCGTGCGTTTTCACGGCCCTGACCAATGCGGGAATCCTTATAGGAGTACCATGCCCCGCTTTTATTGATAATATCCAGGGAAACACCCATATCCAGAATAGAGCCTTCTCTTGATATGCCTTCACCATAGATGATATCAAATTCAGCCTGCCGGAAGGGTGGAGCTACTTTGTTTTTTACTACCTTAACCCGGGTACGGTTTCCAACCATTTCCGTTCCCTGTTTAAGGGTTTCTATCCTTCTGACATCCAGTCGGACACTGGAATAGAACTTGAGTGCTCGGCCGCCCGGAGTGGTTTCGGGATTGCCAAACATCACCCCTACCTTCTCTCTCAATTGATTGATAAATACAGCCGCTGTGTTGGATTTATTTATGATGCCGGAAAGCTTGCGCAAAGCCTGGGACATAAGCCTTGCCTGGAGGCCGACATGGGAATCACCCATTTCGCCTTCAATTTCAGCTTTGGGTACCAGGGCTGCTACTGAATCGATTACTATAACATCTATGGCTCCGCTTCGCACCAGTGCCTCGGCTATCTCGAGAGCCTGCTCACCCGTGTCGGGCTGTGATACAAGAAGGTTGTCGATATCGACGCCTAAATTGGAGGCATAGACGGGATCCAACGCGTGTTCAGCATCGATAAAGGCTGCTGCACCACCGGCTTTTTGCGCTTCTGCTATGACATGAAGTGCTACGGTTGTTTTTCCTGAGGATTCAGGCCCGAATATTTCGGTAACCCGCCCCCGGGGAATGCCGCCTACTCCAAGTGCAATGTCCAGTTCCAGAGAACCGGTAGGTATAACATCGATATTAAGACGAGGGGATTCACCCAGCTTCATAATGGAACCTTTTCCAAACTGCTTTTCAATTTGCGTCAAGGCAATATCAAGAGCTTTTTTCTTATCCATATTCACTACCCCCTAAGTATGATTGAAGGGAACATCTGTTCTTAGTTTATTATATACCATGCTGTTTCCATTAGTCAACAACATATTGGAAACTTTTTAGACTCTTTTCACCTTGTCATTCAGCAGCTCGTTCCAATAGAAAAAGCCTTAGCCAGTTTAATAGCCGCATAGCCGATCCTTGTTTAATACGTAATCGGTCTCCACCCAGTCGAAACTCTTTCACCTCTGTGCCTTTTGAATCGGAGATAGCCATAAATACCAGTCCTACCGGTTTTTGATCCGTAGCGCCGCCAGGCCCCGCTATTCCTGTAACAGCGCAACCTATGTCAGCTCCGGATGTTTTTCGGATACCTTCCGCCATCTCTCTTGCTGTTTGTATGCTTACTGCTCCATATTTTCTAAGTGTGCCAGGTGAAACGCCCAAACGTGCAATCTTTGCTTCGTTGCTATATGTAGTACAGCTCTCGAGGAACACATCGGAAGCACCGGGAACATTAGTAATCAAATCAGAAATACGGCCGCCTGTGCAGGATTCAGCAAGGGCCAGCCGCAGCCCTTTAACCCTAAGCATGTTAAGCACCACATCTTCCATAGAATCCTCATCATAGCCGTATATCGCATTTCCAAGCCGGGTTTCAATCTCTGTCTGCACCGGCTGTATCAGTGAAGCCGCTTCCTGTAAAGTCGAAGCTTTTGCAGTTATGCGAAGTTTCACCTCTCCTGCTCCTGCCAATGGTGCAATGGTGGGGTTTCCCTGTTTTAAGAGTAAGTCTTTTATGAGTTCTTCTACAGCAGACTCACCAATTCCAAAAACCCGCAGGACTTTGGAGAAGATTCCGTCACCGGATATGCCTGCAAGATAAGGAGATACATAATTAATGAACATGGGCTGTAACTCTGCCGGCGGACCGGGCAGAACAATATAGATCTTATTATCTCTTTCTATAATCATGCCGGGAGCGGTGCCATTGTCATTCTGAAGAACAATGGCTTCTCTTGGAAACAAAGCTTGCTTTGCATTGTTTTCAGTCATAGTTCTGCCTAGAGATCGAAAGTAATCCTCAATCCGCGTTAAGCTGGGTTTGTGGATTATAAGGTCCAGTTTCAGAAATTCTGTTACGGTTTCCTTGCTTATGTCATCCAGGGTGGGACCCAATCCACCGGTAGTAATTATGATGTCCGATCGCCTTGATGCCTGATGCAAGGCTTCCAGGATTCTGAGGCGATTGTCTCCTACCGTTGTATGCCAATATACATCTATTCCTAAAAGGGATAACTGCTGAGACAGAAATTGAGCATCGGTGTTGGCTATCTGTCCCAAGAGCAGTTCACTGCCGATTCCTATGATTTCTGCATTCATAAATGCCTCCTTGGTATAGAAAATACTTCAGACTATTTAAGCTTTCCGCTTTCCTTCCTGAATACATCAATGTTTTTGTAAATATAATCCGCACCGGAAACAATGGTGATGATAACGGAAAGATGAAGAGCAATTTGATCAAATGGGAAACCTATATAGCGGAAAGGGAAATTATCCAGCATCAAGGCCACAATGGCGACTATCTGAGTCACAGTTTTAAGTTTTCCCCACCAGCTGGCTGCTATGATTTTGCCTTCCGTAACAGCCAGAAGCCTGAAGCCGGTGATCACAAACTCACGGCTGATGATGATTATTGCTGCTACTGAGGGTACTTTGCCTGTTTCTACCAGACTTACCAGCGCAGACGCCACCAGAAGTTTGTCAGCCAGCGGGTCAATGAATTTGCCAAAATTGGTAACTTCATTTCTCTTTCGTGCAATATAACCATCCAGACTGTCTGTGCCTGCTGCCATTATAAATATAAGCGCCGCTGCATAATTATGGTATGGAAAAGGCACCAACAGAAATACAACGAAAAGAGGAATAAACAAGATCCGTAAGATAGTAATTTTATTCGCCAGATTCATAAGCTTCCCCCAATAGATCATAATCAAAAGCTTTGGTAATAACAGCACGGACAAAAGTTCCGGTTTGCAGGGCGGATTTACTTGAAAAATAAATCAATCCATCGATTTCCGGTGCTTCTGCATGGGATCGTCCAAAATAGAGACCGTTTGAGTCCGAACCCTCCACAAGCACATCACAAATTTCCCCGCACCTGGCTCTTTTGATACGCCTTGATACCCGGGCTTGTAATGCCAGCAGACGGTGGCGCCGCTCTTCCTTTACCGCTTCCTCCACCTGATCCGGAAAGGAAGCGGCCGGTGTACCCTCCTCCTGTGAATAGGAGAAAACACCCAAATGCTGGAAATGCCCTTCCTCAACAAATTCCATCAACTCCCGGAATTCCTCTTCTCCTTCCCCCGGAAACCCGGTTATAAGAGAGGTGCGCAGGGATACATTCGGTATTCTTTCTTTCAAAGTTCTGAGCAGACGGCGTATTTGATCGCTGTCAGAGATACGATTCATTCGGGACAAAATTCGCTGATTGATATGCTGAATGGGAATATCCAGATAGTTGCAGATTTTTTCTTCCTTTGCCATCAGATCCATTAATTCATCGGAAATCCGATCAGGATAACAATACATCAGTCGAATCCATTTTAAATCCTGTATCCTGCACAATTTATCAAGCAGCATAACCAGGTTGTATTCTCCGCTGCTGTCCTGACCATAGCGGGTAACATCCTGTGCAACCACAATCAGCTCTCGAATTCCACTCCTGACAAGCTCTTCTGCTTCCCTCACCACCGATGCAATGGAACGGCTGCGGTACCGGCCTCTAATCTTGGGTATAATGCAGTAGGAACAGCAATTATCGCAGCCTTCGGCTATCTTCAGGTAAGCTGAAGGGCCGTTGGTAGTTAGAAGACGGGGCAGACCTTCTTGCTCCCGGGCTGACAGATTGCCCAGATAGGATTTTTGCTGTCCTTCTTTTATTTCATTCAGTATCTCAACTATGCGGGAATAGCTGCCGGTCCCTACAACGGCATCCACCTCGGGCATTTCCTTCAGCAATTCATTGCTGTATCGCTGGCTGAGGCAACCTGTAACTACCAGGAGCTTGCGGTTGTCTGACTTTTTATATTGTGCCTGTTCCAAAATGGCATTTATGGATTCCTCCTTGGCAGGTCCGATAAATCCGCAGGTGTTGATTATGATAATATCAGCCTCTTCTGATGTGTTTACTATTTGGTAACCATGTTGATTCAGAAGGCCAAGCATCACTTCTGCATCCACCTGGTTTTTGACACATCCCAATGAGACCATTCCTACTTTATTTCGCAATTGGAGACATGCTCCTTTCGATTCCTTATTTGTTTCTGTAGCTCTCTTCAAACTCTTCTCTGGTAATGAGTACATTTCTTGGCTTGCTGCCATCAAAGCCGCTGACAAGCCCCCGTACTTCCATTTCGTCTATCAGCCGGGCTGCCCTGGCATAACCCACCCTGAGTCTGCGTTGGATCATGGATATGGATGCCTGCCCTGCATCAATGACTACCTCAATGGCATCGGGCAGTAATTCGTCATCAAAGCTGCCGTTGGGTCCATCCTGATCAGCAGCAGTCTCTTCCAGAACCTCCATCTGGTACTTAGGTGCTTCATTCTGACTTTTTATACAGGATACTATGGCCTCTACTTCTTCTTCAGTAATAAATGCGCCCTGTACTCTTTTGGGCTTATTGGCTCCGGAAGGATAAAAGAGCATATCCCCTCTACCCAGCAGTTTTTCTGCTCCGCCCATATCCAGGATGGTTCGTGAATCGGTCTGGGAGGAAACAGCAAAAGCGATTCGGGAAGGAATATTTGCCTTTATCACACCGGTTATGACGTCTACAGAAGGCCGCTGTGTAGCAATCACCAGATGAATTCCTGCTGCTCTGGCCATCTGCGCCAGCCTGCAAATAGCGTCTTCCACCTCGCTGGGTGCAACCATCATAAGATCGGCTAATTCATCAATAATAACTACTATCTGAGGCAGCTTTTTCTCATTATCCTGAATTTGCTCATTGTACCTGACTATATCCCGAACACCTTTATCAGCAAACATTTTATAACGAGTCCCCATTTCCTGTACAGCCCAGTTCAGCGCTCCTGCTGCCTTTCTGGGATCAGTTACTACAGGGATCATCAAATGGGGAATACCGTTATAACTGCTGAGTTCCACTACTTTGGGATCGATCATTATCAGGCGGACCTCGTCAGGTGTGGCTTTATAAAGAATGCTGGTTATCAGCGAATTGATGCATACACTCTTGCCTGAGCCGGTTGCTCCTGCAATCAGCAAATGTGGCATCATGGCAATATCAGCAATGACATTGTTGCCGGCAATATCCTTTCCCAAAGCGAATGCCAGCCTGGAAGGATGATTGAAAAAGTCATCAGACTCCAATACTTCCCTCAGAATTACCGGTGCAACATTCTTATTCGGCACCTCAATCCCCACTGCAGCCTTCCCGGGTATAGGCGCTTCTATCCTAACACCAGGAGCTGCCATATTAAGTGCTATATCGTCTGAAAGATTAACAATACGGCTGACTTTGACTCCTGGAGCAGGCTGCAGTTCATACCGGGTAATTACCGGTCCACGGCTAATCTGCACCACCTTGGCGGAAACACCAAAACTGTTCAGCGTATCAGTAAGAATCCTGGCATTTCTTTTGACAATTTTTTCAGCTGTTACGGCGTTTTTCCTTGTAACAGGCTCTTTTAACAAAGCAATAGGTGGAATCATGTAGGGCAGGGATTCCTGCTGCACAACAATTTCAGGGATCGAAGCCCCGTTCTTGTTGTCCGCTTCATTCTCCTGTGCTGTCGGTGCAATTATCTCATTATCCCTTTCTGTCGTAAAATCTATTATTTTAATATCAGTGTCATCATCATCTTGCTGCCGTCCGGACAGATCAGGCTCTGCTGAGGATGTGTGATCAACCTCCGCCTCCGCAGTAAGAAGCGAGAAGGCTACCGGTGCAGGTGATGGTACAACTTTTTTTCTGTTTTCCCTGCTTTTTTTGCGATAATCGTTTAATGCATCAGCAATGCGATGCAGCTTCAAACTTTTGGATATACGCTTGCCTAGCTGCCTTAAGGAAAGGTTTGTCAGAAGAAGCAGACAAACTATAGTGACTGTAATAAAAAAGATGACAGCGCCAGGCAAGCCGAAAAGGGAGTAGACTATATAAACAACCGGCGCACAGAAGGCACCTGCTCCGAGTGCCGGGGATTCCATTCCTCCTCTGTAGGAATCCATTATAAACCTGCTGAATTGTTCTGCACTAAAGTGCCTGAAATAAAGAAGATGAACAAAGCAAAGAAAAAAATAAACAGAAAAAACAGTCAACGCCAGCTTGGAGCGATTAAGTTTCTTACTACGTGCTGCGACAATCAGAATGCCGGCTATAACAATGATAACAGGCAGTATGTAGGATACTATCCCAAAAAGCCCTTTTAATACAGGATAAATAAGTAGCCCCACTGCTCCGGCTGAGAGGCCCCGGCTGTATATGGTCAGCCCCAAAAAAAGCCCCAGAGAAGCAGTCAGGAGGCCTGATATTTCATATTTAACTCCTCTTTTTGAGGCTGCGGTTTTTCGCCTCTTTTTTCTCATAAAACCACCTCTCTATTTCCATATTCGCCGGATGATGCTGGTTTTCCTTCCTGTTTCCGACACAAGAAGCTATATCAAATATACGAATATGAACTCAATGCATTTCATTATACCATTTCTCATGAGGCCTTTCCATAAAACAGTTAAAAAAGTCCCGGGCTTTTATTCCCGGGACCGCCAGGTATATTCAATTATCGTTCCCGGCTGGAGATTCGGATTCAGATAGTCATGCAAGTCTGTGCTTATAATTCGGTTTATCACCACCGTTTCTTCATCTCTTTTCAGTACCTCCAACCGTACTCCTTTATATTCTGTCTCCTGTATTTCAATGGCTTGGGAGTGTTCAGCCCAGACTTGTTCCGGGTTCACTATGGTATGCAGAATCATTTCTCTTTCTCCTTCGCTTTGCTGATAAGTTCCTTCAGTTTTGAAAGAGCCTCCTTAAGTCCTCCTACCTCTTTTATCAGCCCGTTCTCTACTGCTTCTGAGCCAATTAATACTGTACCAACATCATTCGCCAACTCACCCGTGTTATACAGCAGCTCACTCAGCCGTTCCTTAGTAATAGAGGCATGATTTGTTATAAAGTTTGAAATTCTTTCCTGCATCTTATTAAAATACTCATATGTCTGGGGACCCCCTACTACCATGCCTGTCATGCGGATAGGATGAATTGTCATGGTAGCTGTAGAAGCTATATATGAATAATCTGTACATACTGACAATGGCACGCCGATACTGTGGCCTCCGCCCAGAATAAGAGAGACAGAAGGTTTTGACATGGAGCTGATCATTTCTGCAATAGCAAGACCTGCTTCCACATCCCCTCCTACAGTATTTATGATCAACAGCAGCCCGTCAATTTCTTCGCTTTGTTCAATAGCAGCCAGCTGAGGCAATACATGCTCGTATTTTGTCGTCTTATTATGGGGAGGCAGCAGCATATGCCCTTCAATCTGACCAATAATGGTCATACAATGAATGTTGCTTCCTTTTGACAGTGCAGGCAGAACGGGAGCACCATATTCTTTTATGCTGGCTGCAGTACTTGCTGTATGATGCCCTTTACCAGGCTCATTGGGCTGACCCTGCTGTCCTGCCTGGGCAGATTTATTCGGAACATCTGTTATCTTGTGGTTCATATGAGCTTTACCTCCATTAACAAAGGATAAAATTATTTCATAGTTATATTTTTCTAGTCGTCAGAGAACTTAACTATGTTAGTATTGCCGGGCAGGCAAAAAAAATGAGCCTCAACGGCTCAGAAGTGCTCTTTATTCATGCATATAAAGTTTAAATTCCTCGTGTAGAGCGAGTACTGCCGGTATGGTGTCTTCTTCCTTAATCAGACAGGAAATAGTCATGTGGGAGTCGGATGTCTGCAGTACTTCGATTTTACCTGCAGTCAATGCATTGATAATCCGTGACATAACCCCCGGTACACCTCTCATCCGCTCCCCCACCGCTGATATCTTGCTGCATTTTTCAATAACCTTGCATTTGTAGTTGTTCTCCTTCATAACAGCAAGCGCTTTATCTGTTAAATTCCCTTCTATGGTAAATATCATCTTGTCGGGGAATATATTGATTATATCTATACTTATGTGATTATCAGCCAGACGAAGCAGGATATCGTTCTGTTCCTCAATGCCCTGACTTGTGTCTATTGTTATTTGAGTTCTTCCGGTAACATAAGTAATGCTGGTAATTATTCTGTCTGTATTGCTGCTTCGCACCGGCTGCTTTTTGATACTGCGGGCAGTAACAATAGTGCCAGGAGAATCGTTCATTATATTCTTAATAAGTAAGGGAATATCTGAACGTGAAGCAATTTCCACCGCTCGTGGATGAATTACCTTAGCCCCCTGGTCAGCTATCTGAAAAATTTCAGAGTAACTGATTTGCCTGATTGGGGAGGCGTTGGACACAATACGGGGATCTGCAGTCATTATTCCATCTACATCTGTATAAATTTCAATGGATTCCGCGTTGAGTGCTTCTCCAAGTATAGCTGCTGTTGTATCGCTGCCGCCCCTGCCCAGGGTAGTAATTTCACCGGTTTCCGTTATACCCTGAAAACCTGCTACAATGGGTATTTTTCCCTGTTTAAGGACATCCGTCAGATATTCGGTCTTTACCTCCAGTATATTGGCATTACCATAATTACGATCGGTTATGATGCCGGCCTGCCAGCCCGTAACCGCTACTGAGTCATATCCTTTGCTTCTCAATGTATTTGCCATGATGGCAGAGGACAAGGTCTCACCCAGAGACAAAACCATATCCTTTTCCCTTGGATGGACATCCATGTGAACCTGCTGCAGTAATTCCAACAAGGTGTCTGTTGCATAGGGTTCACCACGTCTTCCCATTGCTGAGACCACCACAACTGTTTTGAAGCCGTTCATTATGGAATGGATTATCTTTTGTACTGCCCGCTCTCTGTTTTCAGGACTGGCAACAGAAGTGCCGCCAAATTTCTGTATCACTATTCTCATAGGTAACCTCCGAATTCACCCTGGCAACTTTATGCAGATATACAGGTATATTATAGACTTATTGAATTTCATTTATCAAGCATTTGTTTAATCGGTTTAGCACTCCGCAGTTACTATGTTCTGTCTTTATTCCGGGTCATTGGGGATCATACTCTCAAGTCCTATAGCTTCTGAAACCGTTCCTATACGATAGCCCTGACTTTGCAGCTTTTCTATGATAATTGGCAGTGCAGTCAGTGTGTCAGCTGTAGGATGCATCAGCACCAGAGCTCCATTGCGAGGGTTTTTCAATACCCTGTGTATGATTTTTTCCGCACCGTCTCTTCGCCAGTCAATGGTGTCTATGCTCCACATAATAGTATGATACCCCAGCGAATCTGCAGCCTGAATTGTAATGTCATTGAATTCTCCGTAAGGAGGTGCAAATAAACTGGTTTTTATTCCTGTCACAGATTCAATTATCTTCTCTGTTTCTGTGATTTCTTTTATGTTTTCATCCAGATTCAGCTTACTGTGATGTTTATGATAAAAGCCATGATTTCCAATCTCGTGCTCTTCATCTGCAATTCGTTCTAAGAGCTGGGGGTTATCCCTTGCCCACTCTCCTCCAATAAAAAAAGTAATCCGAATATCGTGCTGTTTCAGGATGTCCAACATGGGAGCTATGTATTCTGTGCCCCATACGACATTGCACTCAAATGCGATAATCGGATTTTCTTCGTTTCCTTTGTATATTGGCTGGTTTACTGCCCTGCTAAACACGGTTAATGTTTCACCTGAACCTAAAGCAATAAGCAATATGATTAGAAACAGGACAGCCAGCATTTGGAAGACTTGATTTCTCCTAAAAGGGATAAATACTGCCTTCACGGGGCTCACCTCCATATCTTTTTCATCTAATATTATTCAATAATGAAAAAGATATGAATTAAGAATAAAGAAAACATAAACTTGAGAAAGTTTATGTTTTCTGCTTAATTTGAGCGAAAGCGCTTTTGGCTGCCGCGTCTTCTGTCCTGGTTTGTATTTTTGTTCTCCGGTGGAGGTATGGTGTCCTTGTGGGAAAGATTGATTCTGCCCTGGCTGTCGATTTCTGTAACCTTAACAGTAATCTCATCACCCACTTTAACCACATCTTCTACCTTGTCAACCCTGTTGTGAGCCAGTTTGGAGATGTGAACCAGGCCTTCCTTGCCGGGAAGAACTTCAACAAACGCACCAAAATTCATTATTCTTACAACTTTACCGGTATAGACGTCCCCTGCCTCAATTTCTTTGGTAATTCCCTCTATGATTCCCAGAGCTTTTTCTGCAGCCTCCTGATTGGGAGATGAGATATAAACATGGCCGTCATCTTCTATGTCAATTTTTACGCCGGTATCTGCAATGATTTTGTTGATTACCTTGCCGCCGGGTCCAATCACATCACGAATCTTATCCGGATGGATGTATGTCTGTATGATTTTAGGTGCATAGGGAGATAATTCTTCCCTGGGTTCTGAAATAACCTGCATCATGGAATCGAGTATAAACAACCTGCCGATTCTTGCCTGTTCCAGTGCTTTCTCAAGAATTTCCCGATCTATTCCCTTAATTTTGATATCCATTTGGATGGCAGTAATTCCTTCCCGGGTACCGGCAACTTTGAAGTCCATATCACCCAAAAAGTCTTCTAAGCCCTGAATATCTGAAAGTATAACAACCTTACCGGTTTCTTCATCTTTGATAAGGCCCATCGCTATACCGGCAACAGGCGCTTTAATCGGCACACCGGCATCCATTAAGGCCAGGGTACTGCCGCATACACTTGCCTGAGAAGTGGATCCGTTGGAACTTAATACTTCGGATACCAGGCGTATGGTGTAGGGAAAATCATCTATCGATGGAATCACCGGTTCCAAAGCCCTTTCCGCCAAATGACCATGTCCGATTTCTCTTCTTCCGGGTCCTCTGGAGGAGCGGGCTTCACCTACGCTGTATGGAGGAAAATTATAATGATGGATATAACGCTTGTACTCATCCTCCCACAGGCCGTCCAAAATCTGTACATCGCCCATAGCACCCAAAGTACATACCGTAAGAACCTGTGTCTGACCACGCTTGAACAAGCCGGAGCCGTGGGTTCTGGGCAGAAGCCCGACCTCTGATGATAACGGCCTTATCTCGGTCATTGAACGGCCGTCCGGGCGAACTCCTTCATTCAGTATACTGCTGCGAACCGTTTCTTTTGTGATGTTGTAAATTACTTCTTCAATTTCTTTTTCTCTTTCCGGAAAGCTTTCTGAAAAGTGAGCCAATATGTCTTCTGTAGCAGCTTTCATGTTTTCTTCCCGTACCTGTTTGTCAGTTGCCTGAACAGCCATTCGGATCTTCTCGGTGGCATACACACGCACCTGTTCTTCCAATTCATTATCCGGTTCGAAGGCTATATACTCCATTTTAGGCTGACCAAACTGGCGGACAATTTCTTCCTGAAAGTCAACCAGTTCCTTTATATACTCATGCGCAAACATTATGGCTTCCAGCATTTCTTTTTCGCTGACCTCGTGTGCACCTGCTTCCACCATCATTATGGCATCCTTGGTGCCGGATACTGTTAAATGCAGCCTGCTTTTTTCCCTCTGTGTGCTGTTGGGATTAATGATATACTCTCCGTCCACCATGCCGACAGCCACTGAACCTGTAGGACCTGCGAAGGGGATATCCGAAATGCTGAGAGCAACGGATGATCCGATCATGGCAAAAACCTCAGGGGGGTATTCCGGATCAATGGATAGAGCTGTAGCAACTACGACAACATCATTGCGAAAACCTTTGGGAAATAAGGGCCTTATCGGCCTGTCAATGAGCCTGGAAGTCAATATTGCCTTTTCAGTAGGACGGCCTTCCCTTTTAATAAATCCTCCCGGAATACGTCCGACAGCATAGAGTTTTTCCTCGAAATCTACGCTTAAAGGAAAGAAATCAATTCCTTCCCGGGGAGTATCCGACGCAGTTGCTGCCACAAATACCATGGTATCTCCATATCGTACTGTACAAGCACCGTTGGCTTGTTCTGCCAGCTTACCTACCTCAATGCTGAGGGTTTGTCCAGCCAGCTCTGTTGTAAAAATCTTATATTCCAAGTAGTAACCTCCTCTCGCATTATCTCATGCGATACCAACTAATATGTTGATATAAAATTATTGTTTCCATTAAACAGGTTATTAGTCGATCGCCAATTTAGCAATACCATAATTTACCATTACAAACCGGCAAAAGAAGGGAGCGGATATACCGCTCCGTCCTTATTTTCTTAGATTCAGTTTTTCGATAATATCCCTGTAACGGTTTATGTTTTTTTTGGCCAAATAATTCAGCAGGCCTCTTCTGCGACCAACCATCATCAAAAGCCCTCTTCGTGAATGGTGATCTTTCTTGTGAATCTTCAAATGCTCATTCAAGTGATTGATTCGCTCGGTCAGAATGGCAATCTGCACCTCGGCAGAACCGGTATCACTATCATGGAGTTTGTAAGCTTCAATGATTTCATTTTTTTTCTTTTTGTCCATGAATTTCACCTCCTCATTATAAATCGCCAGAATCCCAGTAGAGCGTCGGAGAGTTCGCTAAACCGAGAAAATGGTTTTACTGCAGCATTTTGCTACGAAAAACATTCTATCACAATCAGGGTTTTTTGTAAATCAGCTTTTTCGCCTTTATTCTGTCCAGTTCCATCTGATGGACTAAGTCTAATGGATTGTCATACTTGATTTCACCTCTCAGCCGGTTAATGAAACAAATCTCCATTGGCTGTTCATACAGGTTTTCATTGAAGTCCAGAATATAGGTTTCTATGTGAAGACTTCCCTGAGAAAAAGTCGGGTTTGTTCCTACATTGGTCAATCCCCAGTAGAACCCGTCTTTCAGTTTTACCTTTGTCAGATAAACTCCGCATCGGGGCAGAACTTTACGATTGGAAAAACTGAGATTAGCCGTTGGAAAGCCTAAATTCTTGCCACGGCCGCAGCCTGAAATCACTTTGCCCCGGATACAGTATGGCTGCTCAAGGAGTCTGGCAGCATCCTCCACTTTTCCATCCATAATCAATTTTCGGATCAAGGTGCTGCTGACAACTTCCCCATCCTGTTCAACAGATGGAACGCAAACTAAATCAAAACCCTTCAGCCTGGATTCACGAAGTAAAAACTCCTGATCACCGGCTCCTTTGTAACCGAATCGAAAATTGAAACCTATAACCATGCTTTTTACGGGAATATTCTCATACAGTTGATCCAAAAATTCACGCGGTGACTGCTGTTGAAAAAATTCGTCAAATTTATTTAGTACAAGGATATCGATGCCCAAATCTGCAAATGTCCTTATTGTCTCATCCAGCAGCATGATGCGGGGCGGTTCCTTATCCGGTGCCAGCATCTGCATAGGATGGTTCAAAAATGTATATACCAATGTTTGCAAACCGTACTGTCTCTTCTTCCGAATAAGCTCCTCCATGAGCTTTCTGTGTCCTGTATGGATGCCATCAAAAGTGCCCAGTGCGATGGCGGAAGGCAGACTGGTTCTGTAATTTCTGTCGTAGTTAAATATTACTCGCATCTTTCCCTCATATTAATACAGATTTCATTCTTATTACCTGGCGGCTTTCATTGTCAGAAATATAACCTATACCCATAAATGTGCTGCCGCAATAAACAAGGCAGCTTTCGCCCGGTATCACATTGCCGGTTTTACGAATAATTTGATCAGTGCCTGTCTGATTTCCATTACTTATCCTCTTTCTGCATTCCTCACCAAGAAAGACGGACGGCAGAAGAGGTTCCAATGCACCTTCCATGGAAACGAGCAGAGTTTCCAGTTTTCCCTCTTCATGGCGTTTTACGATTTCTTCCAGGGTATGGGAATCCTGCAGGGAAAACTCTCCGCTTTTTACACGAATCAAATAAGACATAACTGCACCGCATCCCAGGTATTCCCCGATGTCTCTGCACAATGCACGAATATATGTACCCTTGGAGCACATGGTTTCAAACAAAATTTCGGAAGGCGGCATGAATAAAAGAAAATTGTTCTTGTAAATCTGAATCTTTCTGGGTTTGCGCTCTATCTCTATTCCCTGCCTGGCCAATTCGTATAATTTCTTTCCTTTTACTTTGACAGCAGAATACATGGGCGGTATTTGTTCCAGTTCCCCCTGAAAAAAGGATAAGGCGTTCTTAACTCTGTCAAGGTCAGGAATTTTATCGGTTTTTGAAAGTACGGTTCCGGTGAGATCAGAAGTATCGGTGGTTATACCCAGTCTAATGCAGCATCTGTAAACTTTGTCTCTGTGCATGAGATAGTCCGCAACTCGTGTTGCTTTCCCCAGGCAGACCGGTAAAACACCGGCTGCTTCCGGATCCAGAGTACCGGTATGACCTGCCTTATTAATCCGGAGTTTTCTGCGAAGATATACTACTACATCACTGGATGTCATGCCCGGTGGTTTTAAAACATTAATAATTCCGTTCATTGAATCATCTCTCCGAGTGCTGTTTGAACGGCTGTAAGCAGCTCACTCTTAGCCTCAGGTACACTCATCTGCATACTGGCACCGGAAGCCGCCCGATGACCGCCGCCTCCAAATTGAGCAGCCAGTTTGCCTACATCTACCCCTCCATTTGAGCGAAAACTGGCTTTAACGGAACCGTCTGCTGTTTCCTTAAGCAAGATGCCCACTTTTACACCAACTATATCCTTTGCATAGTTTACTATGTTTTCCGTTTCTGACTCCATTGCACCGGTTGATATCAGATCATCCTGGGTGATAGTCAGCACTGCAATTTGATTGTTTTCATAAAGCTCCAGGGACTGCAGCGCTTTGCCCAGGAGCCGCATTCTTTCTACCCGGTTGGTTTTGTAAAGCATGTTGGTAATATGTTCTATATCGATTCCGCAGTCCATAAGCTCCGCCGCAATACGGTAAGATTGCGGAGTGGTGCTGCTGAAACAGAAACTGCCCGTATCAGTTGAGATTGCGGTATAAAGGGCTTCAGCCGTCTGTCTGCTCAGTTTTCCCAGCCGAGCTTTGCCCAGCTGGTAGATAATTTCTCCTGTAGCGGCTGCATTTGAATCAACCAGATTTATGTTGGCAAAAAATACGTTGCTGATATGGTGATCAATATTAATGGTATTCCCGGCATTGTCAAAAACTGCTGCGCAGGCACCCATACGCTCTTTATCACTGCAATCCACTGCTATGGCCAGATCATATGACATCCTGCCCGCAGTTTCACTTTTAAATTGATCAGTGCCTGCCAAAAAACTCAAAGAAGCAGGAATCCTGTCCTGACAAAACAGATCAGCATCTTTTCCGATTTCCTTCAAGATTTCAGCCAATGCCAGGCAGGATCCGACAGCATCACCATCAGGCTGAATATGGGTAATAATTGCAATGTGCTCCGCTTGAATAAACTCACGGAGGACTATGTCAATTATCATTCTGGTCCTCCTGATTCAAATTCAGCTCATTCAGCTTTTGGGATATTTTCACACTATATTCAATGGAATGGTCGGATATAAATTGCAGTTCAGGAGTATATCTGAGGTCCAGGCGATGCCCTAATTCCCGCCGAATAAACCCTGCTGCCTTCTTAAGACCTTCCAGAGTGCTGTTTCTTTGTTCTTCGCTGCCCAGGACGCTGATATAAATCCGGGCGTATCTTAAATCCCCGGTGACTTCGGCTTTTACTACTGAAGAAATTTCGGCAATTCGGGGATCTTTTACCTCATTGCGAATAATATCGCTGACTTCCTTTCGAATCTCTTCCGAGATACGATTAATACGATAACGGGCCATATCAGATCAACCTCTTATCTTTTTATTTCTTCCATCACATATGCTTCAATAATGTCCCCTTCTTTGACGTCGTTAAAGTTTTCCAATCCGATTCCACATTCATAATTGGAGAGCACCTCACGCACATCGTCCTTGAATCTTTTCAGTGATTCAATAGCACCTTCATGAATGACGATACCGTCCCGAACAATCCGAACGCTGGCATTCCTTGTTATTTTGCCATCGGTGACATAACAGCCGGCAATGGTTCCTACGGATGAAACCCTGAATATAGCACGGACTGATGCATGACCGATGACTACTTCTTTAAACTCAGGATCCAGCAGTCCTTTCATGGCTGCTTCAATATCTTCGATTGCATTGTAAATAACCCGATACGTACGAACATCTATTACTTCCCGTTCAGCCAATTCACTTGCATTTACGGAAGGTCTTACGTTAAATCCGATAATAATGGCATTGGAAGCGGATGCAAGCATTACATCGGATTCAGTTATTCCTCCAACGCCGCCATGTATGCATCTAACCCTTACCTGCTCATTGGAGAGTTTCTCCAGTGCCTGACGAACGGCCTCAACAGACCCTTGTACATCGGCTTTTATAATTAGGTTCAGGTCTTTTATTTCTCCTTCCTTCAACTGACTGAACAATTCATCCAGCGAAGTTTTTGCAGTAGTCTTTATTTGCTGTGCCTTTAATTTGCTCTTACGCTCCTCACTGACCTGTTTGGCCAGTTTGTCATCCTCTACTGCATACATAACATCGCCGGCCTCCGGTACATCATTAAGGCCCAATACTTCAACCGGTTTGGAAGGGCCTGCTTCCTTCATCCTTCTTCCCTTATCATCCATCATGGCACGAACCCTTCCATATGCAGTTCCGGCAACAATGGAATCTCCTACCTTAAGGGTACCGTTTTGTACTAAAATAGTGGCAACAGGACCGCGCCCCTTATCCAATTGCGCTTCTACAATGGTGCCTTTGGCCAGACGATTGGGATTTGCTTTTAAGTCCTGCATCTCAGCTACCAGCAGGATCATTTCCAGCAACTCTGAAATACCTTCTTTTTTCAAAGCAGATACCGGCACTGCAATGGTATCTCCGCCCCATTCTTCCACTACCAGACCATGCTCAGTAAGCTCCTGTTTCACTCTGTCCGGGTTGGCACTGGGCTTATCCATCTTATTGATGGCCACTATAATAGGTACATTGGCAGCCTTGGCATGGTTGATGGCTTCCACGGTTTGAGGCATAACACCATCATCAGCTGCTACCACCAACACTGCTATGTCGGTGACCTGAGCACCTCTGGCCCTCATTGAGGTAAATGCCTCGTGACCCGGGGTATCCAGAAAAGTAATGATCTTATTCTTTATATTAACCGTATAAGCACCTATGTGCTGGGTTATGCCTCCGGCCTCTACATCGGTAACATGAGCATTGCGGATTGAATCAAGCAAAGATGTTTTCCCATGGTCGACATGACCCATTACTGTTACTACGGGAGGTCTGCTCATCAGATCTTCTTCCGAATCCTGCGTATCAATGTCCTCCAATTGCTCTTCATAAGTTTTAACAGACTTTCTTTCCAACTCTATATTGAACTCGGAAGCGATAAGACTGGCCGTATCATAATCCAATTCCTGATTTATTGTTGCCAGGATACCCAGATTCAGAAGTTTTTTAATAATTTCTGCTACCTGGATACCGATCTTTTCTGAAAGTTCTTTAACTGTAATGATATCTCCCATGGTGATGGCTTTTTTCCTTTCCGGAGGAGGCAATACTTGTTTTGAATCTTTTGCCTTTTTTGATTTTCTGCTTTTTCTGTCCAAAACTGATATATTGGAATCTTCCCAATGGTCGTCTTTTCTGCTTCTGCGTTTTTTATCCCTTACTTGATCGGTATGCCTGCCGCCTGAACCTTTCATGCTCTCGCCTTTGTCCTTGTCTGCAATTACAGGAGGCTGAGCCAAAAACTTCTCTACTATGTCATCTTTACCGCGGCCTCTGCGAGAACGGGTATCTCCCGATGTCCTTCTTTCTCCCCTGACATCAGAAGTTTGTGCAGGTCTGTCTGCAGTTCTGCCCGTGCGGCTCTGGACTCTTTGAACTTCTTCATCTGTGCCGGATCTGGTAACTTGATGCTTTTCCTGTAAGACTTGCTTACCTTTTGATGCTGCCGGCACTTCCCTGCTTTTTGGTGTCCGATCCGGGGCATCAGTAGATACCGGCTGCCTGTCTTTTTCTGGAGTCGGTTTCGCTGTTTCCTTGGATTCCTTTTCCTGACGGGCTTGAACCAGCGCTTGCTGTTCTTTTTCCCTTTGCTGCCTTTCTTTTTCCTGTCTTTCGGCCTCTTTTCTGGCTTCTTCCCGCTTCTGTTTTTCTAAAGCTAATTCTTCCTGTCTTCTCATTTCTTCCAGCTCGCGGGCTCGCTGTTCCGCCTTTACTTTAGATTCAGCCAGCAAATTAAAATATTTGTCCATATCGGCTTTTAATTCATCAATTTTGCTGGATAGTCCCTTTATATTTTTAGTGATCTCCTGTGTAGTATCAAATAGCTTAATTTTTGCCATTATTCGTCACCCCCGCGCTGGATTTTCTGATATTCCTTCAGCAGTATTTTTTTGAATCCCTCATCCAATACTGCCAGTACTGTCCTGTTTCCTTTCCCTACAGCTCTTCCGAGTTCCTCTTTGGAACCCGCTGCAATCAATTGCGTGTTCTTTGTTTTGCATAAATGTTCAAATTGTTTTAACGTCATCTCGGATGCTTCATTGCTGACGATCACCAGAGAAACCTTGCCCGATCGGATTGCTTTATCGCACTGTACGCTGCCGGATGCCAGCTTTCCTGCTTTTTGGCATAAACCCAGCAAAGAGAAGAACTTATCAAAGATATACCTCACCCTCATTCAGCTGTGATTTCAGTTTTTCATATACTTCCGGAATTATTTTTTGTTCAAATGCCTTTTCCAGCAGCCTGTTTTTTGCAGCCTTGTCCATACAAGTTTTTTGAGGGCATAGATAGGCGCCTCTTCCGGGAGCTTTTCCTCTCAAGTCAATATCTATATCTCCGTCGGGGCTTTTTACCACTCGGATCAATTCTTTTTTTAGTTTCATCTCACGACAGCCGACGCACATCCTCATAGGAATTTTTCTCTTTCTCAAAGAACACCACCCTCTTGTTCCTTATTGGATAGGTTTTCCTGCAGGAGAATTGCCTGAGACTGACTCTTAATGTCGATTTTCCATCCGGTAAGCTTTGCAGCCAGCCTTGCATTCTGCCCTTCCTTTCCAATAGCAAGAGACAATTGATTATCAGGTACGATAACCAAAGCGGATTTTTCATCCGGATTGGGCCGCACCATCGTAACTCTGGCAGGACTCAAGGCGCTGGAGATATATTCCACCGGATCATCGCTCCACTTGATTATATCAATCTTCTCGCCTCTCAGCTCTTCTACGATCCTTTGTACTCTGGTGCCCCTGTATCCTACACAGGAACCAACGGGATCGATGTTGTTGTCATCTGAATAAACAGAAATCTTAGTCCGGGAGCCAGCTTCTCTTGATATATTCTTGATCTGCACTTCACCACTGATGATTTCAGGCACCTCGAATTCGAACAGCCTCTTAACCAGGCCCGGATGAGTACGTGAAACGGTAATCTGAGGGCCTTTGGTGGTTTTTTTTACTTCTGTAATATAAACCTTAAGGCGGTTATTTACCTGATAAGTCTCACCGGGTATTTGTTCCCCGTAAGGCAGCAACGCTTCAGTTTTGTCAAGATCAATGTATACATTTCGCTTATCGACCCGCTGTACCAAACCTGTTACTATTTCATTTTCCTTTTCTATAAATCGTTCATATATCAAGCCGCGTTCAGCTTCCCGGATCCTTTGTACCACTACCTGCTTTGCATTCTGGGCTGCAATTCTGCCAAAATCCCTGGGGGTTACTTCCAGGTTGAGAATGTCACCGGGTTTGATATCCGGGCGCAGCTGTCTGGCTTCCAAATAATCTATTTCCAGAAATTCGTCCTTTACTTCCTCCACAACTTTTTTCTGGGCAAATACTTTGACGACTCCGGTTTGACGGTCAATAACCACTTTGGCATTGGGTGCTGAACCAAAATTCTTTTTATAGGCAGAAACCAAGGCTGCCTCGATGGCCTCCAATAAAATTTCTTTGTCTATGCCTTTTTCCCTGCATATTTCATCTATTGCCCCTAAAAACTCCCCAGACATGTATATTACTCCTCCTTGATAGGTGCTAGCTATGGAACCATACTAAAAATCTATTGCCAGTCGAACAGCAGCAATCTCTTCCCGCTTAAAGGACAGGACTTTATTCTTGTCGCGGATTAGAAGCTGATCTTCTTTCCAGCCAATCAGCTCTCCTGTATATTTTTTTCTGCCTTCTTTTGCCTTATACAAAGACACATCCACTTTATATCCCGAAAAACGTTCAAAATCCGATTCTTTCTTCAGAATCCGATCCAGACCCGGAGAGGAAACCTCCAGAAAATAGCTGTGGGGTATGGGATCCCTTTCATCCAGCAGAACACTTATTTGTTCGCTGACAGCCTGACAGTCGTCGATGGTAACACCACCCGCCTTATCTATGTATATTCGCAAGTACCAATTGCTTCCTTCTTTTTTATATTCAATGTCTACCAACTCGCAATGCTGCCGGTCCAATATGGGCTGCACCATCTCTTCTACGATATGTTCAACCTTCATTTTCGGCAAGTATGTTCCCTCCATAATACAGTAATATGGGCCTATTATTCCCTGAACCAGTGTTCTTTATCGGAATCGGGAATCGGCGCAGAATAATATGAAAGAGTGGGCGAAACCCACTCTCAGCACCTTTCCACTATTCACACCTACATAATTATACTACTTATCAGAGGGAAAAGCAAGAGAAAATAACGAAATCTGGCTTGTTTCAGGCATGTTTTTCAATACACCCTGCTCTTTTAAGGCTTCTATTGCAGTTTTTGTTATTCTGGACCTATCCCTCAAGTCCTCAATGGAGATAAACTCCCCCTGATTTCTCGCTTCTACGATGCTTCTGGCAGCGTTGACGCCTACACCCTGCAGTGCATTCAGGGGCGGGCGGATACCATCCTCTGTAATAAGAAATCTTTCAGCATGAGACTTATACAGATCAATGGGCACAAAGGAAATATTTCTCAAATACATTTCCAGGACAACTTCAAGAATGGTTAAAACATTCCTTTCCTTAGCTGATAAATCGTTACCTCTGGCATCCAGCTGTTTAATGGCATTTCGAACGGATTCCGGTCCTTTCATAGTCAACGAGGCATCAAAATCATCCGCCCGGACAGTGAAATAGGCAGTATAGAAAGCTTTTGGAAAATAAACCTTAAACCAGGCTATTCGGAATGACATTATAACGTAAGCTGCTGCATGGGCTTTTGGAAACATATACTTTATTTTTTTGCAGGAATCTATATACCATTTGGGAACAGCATTCTCTTGCATAATCTGTTCCATTTCCGGAGTCAGACCCTTCCCCTTTCGGACATTTTCCATGATATTGAAAGCTGTGGTAGGTTCCAGTCCGCGATTGATTAAATAAATCATGATGTCGTCCCGGGTACTTATGACTTCACGAAGGGTTGCAATATCGCTGCGTATCAATTCCTGTGCATTGTTCAGCCAGACATCGGTGCCATGGGAAAGCCCGCTTATGCGAATCAGCTCTGCAAAAGTAGTGGGTTTGGTATCGATCAGCATCTGACGAACAAACCTGGTTCCAAATTCGGGCACTCCAAAGGTGCCGACCGGACTGTTTATGTCCTCCGGGTTTAAGTTCAGTGGTTCTGTGCTGGAAAAGAGTTTCATGGTGGCAGATTCCCCCAATGGGATACTCTGGGCATCCACCCCCGTAATATCCTCCAGCATCCTGATGACAGTAGGATCATCATGGCCAAGAATATCCAGTTTTACCAGCGTATCGTGAATTGCGTGGAAATCAAAATGTGATGTAATAACCCCCGAATTCTTATCATCTGCAGGATGCTGAATAGGGGTAAAATCATATATTTCCTTGCTTTTAGGTACAACCAGGATGCCTCCCGGGTGTTGGCCTGTTGTACGCTTAACACCGGTGCAACCGGCTACCAACCTTTTAATTTCAGCGTTGGTGGATACAACCTGCTTGGATTCCAGGTATTTCTTAACAAAGCCAAATGCGGTTTTCTCAGCTATGGTACCTATGGTACCGGCCCGGAAAACCTGGCCTTCTCCTAAAAGTTCTTCCGTATACTTGTGTGCTGAAGCCTGGTATTCTCCTGAAAAATTTAGGTCGATATCCGGTACCTTGTCGCCCTTAAACCCAAGAAAAACCTCAAAAGGTATGTCAAAACCGTCCTTTTTGTATTCATGGCCGCAGTTGGGACAAGTTTTATCGGGTAAGTCCGCACCGCATCCAAATTTTTCTGTATCCACGCTGAAGTCAGAATGTCTGCAGCCCGGGCAGACATAGTGAGGAGGAAGAGGATTTACCTCAGTTATACCTGTCAGGGTTGCTACAAATGAAGAACCTACGGAACCTCGTGAGCCTACCAGATAACCGTCCTGATTGGACTTCTTAACCAGTTTGTGGGCTATGAGGTATAAAACTGCAAAACCATTACCGATAATGGATTTTAGCTCCTTATCCAGTCTCTTTTCTACTATGTCCGGCAGGGGACTGCCATATATCTGTCTGGCTTTTTCCAGAGACATCCTGCGGATTTCCTCTTCCGCACCCGGGATTTCCGGAGGGAACAGCTGTTCAGGGATGGGCTGCACGTCTACTATTTCTTCAGCGATACTGCAAGGTGCTTCTATGACAACCTGTTGAGCCATTTTCTCGCCCAAATAGGAGAATTCCTCCAGCATTTCATCAGTGGTTCTGTAATACAGGGGCGCTTGGCTGTCGGCATCATCGAATTTCCGGCCGCTCATAAGGATACGCCTGAAATATTCATCATGGGGATCCAGAAAGTGTACATCTCCGGTTGCCACCACTCTTTTGTTATGTTTGCTTCCCAGTTGAAGGATGCGGTGGTTAATTTCCCTGAGACTTTCATCATCCGCTGCCTGCCTGGTACGAATTAGATGCTGATTGTTACCAATAGGCTGAATTTCAAGGTAATCATAAAACTCAATAATTTCTTTGATTTCTTCATCAGGAAGATTCTGCATAACAGCCCGGTATAATTCACCGGATTCACAGCCCGAGCCGATAAGCAGGCCCTCCCGGAACTGTGCCAGCAGACTCTTAGGTATACGAGGCCTTCTGTAATAATATTCAAGGTGTGACATTGAAATCAGCCTGTACAGATTCTTCAGGCCCACAGCATTCTTAACCAGTAAAACAGCATGATAGCTTTGCAGTCTATTTAAATTTTTTCTGCTGCGGAACATGCCGTTTATCTCATCCAGGTTATATACTCCCTGCTCTTCCAGCATTTCAAAGAACTTCATCAAAATATCACCGGCCGCTTCTGCATCATCAGTTGCCCGGTGGTGATTCTTCAGTTTAATTCCCAGATGCTCAGCAACCAGATTCAGCTTGTGGCGCTTTAAATTTGGCAGCAACTCCCTCGATAAGGCCAAAGTATCTATTATTGGCTGATTAAGGGAAAGCCCCAGGGACCTTCCCTTTTCTCTGATAAAACCCAGATCAAAGGAAGCGTTATGGGCAGCCAAAGCAGCATTTCCGCAAAAGGCAAAAAATTGCGGCAAAACCTGTCCTATTTCAGGTGCGCCATCTGTCATATCCTGCCTGATGCCGGTCAACTCAGTTATGTGAGGGGGTATAGGATGAACAGGAGAGACAAAGGAGTGAAAGGTGTCAATTACTCTTCTTCCCTGAATTTTGACTGCGCCGATTTCTATGATTTCATTATTAATTGAATCCAAACCGGTGGTCTCAATATCCAGAGCAACAAAGGTCTGATCAAAGTCATCTTCCCTGCTGTATTGAATTATTGGTCTTAAGTCATTTATCAGATATGCCTCTACACCAAATATAGTCTTTACTCCATTTTTTTTCCCTGCAGCATAGGCCTCGGGAAAAGCCTGCACTACCCCGTGATCAGTTATGGCAACAGCTGAATGTCCCCAGAAAGCAGCCCTTTCAATTAAAGATTTTACAGAAGATACTGCATCCAAAGCACTCATTTGAGTATGCAAATGCAGCTCCACTCTTTTTTTCGGGGCATTATCCATCCTTATTCTGGTCTGTGCTGTATTTATGTCAGTAGGTCTCAGAACGATTTCTTTTTGGTATCTGTCATATTGACAGTCTCCCCTGAGTTTATACCAATTACCTTTCCTTAGCCTGCCGGCAAGTGATTTTGTCTTTTTCCAATCCAGAAAGACTTTTGCAGTGACAGAACTGGTGTAATCCGTAACATCCAGTGTTATAAGAATTTTTCCTTCCCGAAGCTCATTTATCTCCTTATCAGTGAGAACTTTTCCTCTGCCCAGTTCCCTGATCTCCATATCAAATATGCAGCCTTCTATGGTCACTCTGCCGCTATCCTCCCGTAAGGTATCAATGGAAACGGGAGCATCTTTAATTGCACGGCCCAGAAGCACAGTATTCTCTCCGCTGCTGTTCTGTTTTACTTGTTTCTGTTCGGTGGAAGCATTGAGCATGGTAGCCTGTCGAACAAGCTCCAGCTCTTCCTGTTTTCTTACTTCAAAATATGTATCAGGAACTAAAGAATCTTTTTTATCTTCCTGATAAATATTAACCTTTATACTTTGAAGAAAAGTATTCCTGAACCATTCTTCTATCCACTGAGGTACCTCTTTATGTGTTGCGATGTCCAGCTTTGCAGATTGACTTACACAAATATTAAGCACATTTCCTTCCCAGTGACAGGAACTGGAGTCCAGCCAGGTAACAGAAGGCATGTCATCCTTTATATACTCTTGCATATCTTTCCAGATATGAGTAAAATCATGGATAATTTCATTCAGACTCTTTTGACTGCTTAATCGTATCCTTATTTGTTCTATGTCAAAAAAATAATCCTGCAGCTTTTTCTGCAGCATACTCATTTTATTATAAGAAATATAATGCGACGTGCTTATATGAATCTCCCAGATTTGACTTTTCTTGTAAACCAGTATCTTATCTACTTTCAGCCTGATTCCCTCTAAACCCAGTTCATCAAAAGGCAAATCCGGCAAGATCTTTTGCGAAGCGGAAGTATTACCTATAGTCATTCATATCCCCCTGTTGATATATAACCTCATGCTAAGATCAAACCCTGTTTATTTCCTTTGCTATTTCCCAGTACATTTTCAATCGTGCTTTCATTCCCTTGGCCAGGCCGAGTTTTTCTTCCTTTATGGTTTGTGATACATTATCAAGTGGAATCTCAAGTAATCTTAAATTGTGTTCCCTGACATACCGGGTCAGGGCGATCTCGATCCCATATCCGGATATCCATTCCTCTTTGTCAAGATGCTCCAATATGGAGCGCCTGATGGCCCGTTGTCCTGACAGAAACGGTGTTAATTTTTGAGCCAAATCAGTTATTCCTCTGCCTGATGTAAAAATTCCCACGGTCATATCGGCAAGGTCATCTGAAATTGGCCCAACCATCTTCAGGACATGTTCCGGTTGCAGGCCGATAAGGTCTGCGTCCAGAAATACTATCACCTCTTTGCTGGTGTTCTGTAAACCCTCCCACATGGCATATCCTTTACCTCTGTTAACAGGCAGGTCATGTACACTAATGCCGTAAGAGCGCACTACATCGGATGTGTAATCAACAGAACCGTCATTCACTACCAATATCTCGCACTGGTCCTGCAGGGCATGGACTGCTTCCAATACTCTTGGAATGTTGTTTTCTTCATTAAAGGCAGGAATGATAATAGAAAATTCCATTTTTTACATCCCCTGTTTTTTCTTTTGTGGCATGTCAAATTTTCAGGATATCCTTGTATGTTACGATTATCATAAGGATTATAAGTAAAACAAAGCCAATAAAGTGGAAATAGCCTTCCTTGTATCTGTCAATGGGCTTTCTTCTTATACCCTCCACAATGAGAAGAACCAGCCTTCCTCCATCCAGAGCAGGAAAAGGGATCAGATTCATTATTCCCAGGTTAATTGTAATAATGATCCCAAGATTCAATAATTGCTGTATACCTGCCTGAGCAGCTCGTCCTATTTCAGTTACGATGCCCACAGGTCCCATCACATCGCCAAGACCTCTGCCTGCAAATATCAAATCTTTCAGCATTGCGACCATAAGTCCAACAATACGGAAGGTCTGAACAAATGACATGCCCAACGCCTGGAAGAAACCGATTCTGCGTGTTCCGACTGCAAAGTAAAATCCAAGCTGATAACGGTTGTCTGCCTCATTTAATATGGGGATTACATCAAAACTCATGGTTTTGTCATTTCGCAGGATTGTAATGGTAAATGGATCCGAGCCGTTTTCATTGATGAAGGCGCGAATTCTTTCAACTGCTTCTGAATCTTCCAGTGTGCTTATATCAATATCCCCGATACCAATAATACGATCACCGGCCTGCAGTCCTGCCTGTTCAGCCGGATAACCGGCAATGACACTATCAATAACAGGAAGATCCGAATCGTAGACACCAAATGAAAGGTAGGCAACGGAAAGCAAGAGAACAGCCAAGAGCAGGTTCATTAAAGGACCTGAAGCAACTACCAGAATACGTTTCCAGACTTTGGCATTGTTGAAAGCTCTGGGATCATCACTGGTTTCGTCTTCTCCAAGAAAACGAACATATCCTCCAAAAGGTAAAGCCCTAAGAGAGTAAGTGGTTTCTTTTCCAGGTATTTTCAGCAGTCTGGGACCCATGCCAATGGAGAATTCTTCTGCATGAATTCCTACCGCTCTGGCTGTTAGAAAATGCCCCAGCTCATGTATCATGATGATGATACTGAAAAACAATAACGCTACTAAAATAGTTGTCATATTAATTCATCCCTCTTTATTCGCTCCCTGGTTTCCTGATCGGCTTGAAGAATATCCTCCAGGGTCGGGTTTAATTTAGTTTTATGGACTATCATAGATTTCTCTATCAGTTTTGGTATCTCAATAAAGTCAATAGCAGACTGCAGAAACATTTCAACTGCCGTTTCATTGGCAGCATTCAATACAGCCGGCATTGTTCCCCCTATCTTCAAGGCTTCATAAGCCAGCGGCAGGCAGGGAAATGTTTCAAAGTCCGGTTTTTCAAAAGTCAGGCTGCCCAATTTCACAAAATCTATCAAAGGAAGATCCGCCTGCAAACGATTCGGCCAACTTAAAGCATAAAGAATGGGAAGTCTCATATCGGTCGCTCCTAACTGAGCCAGCACGGAACCGTCTACAAATTGCACCATTGAATGTACAATGCTTTGAGGATGGACAAGAACTTCCATTTGCTCCGGTCTTACATCAAACAACCATCTTGCTTCTATAACTTCAAGACCTTTGTTCATAAGGGTTGCACTGTCAATGGAAATTTTTCTGCCCATGCTCCAGCGGGGATGCTTAAGGGCATCTTCCACAGTAACCTTTTTCAGGCTCTCATAGTCAAAACCGCGAAAAGGCCCTCCGGAGGCTGTCAATAAAATCTTATCAACTGCCTTTTGATCCGCGGTCCCCTGCAGGCATTGAAAAATTGCAGAGTGCTCGCTGTCCACCGGTAGTATTTTACTGCCCGATCGCTTGGCCGCTTCCATTACCAGCTGACCCCCTGCCACCAGGGTTTCCTTGTTTGCCAAAGCAATGTCCTTGCCGGATTGTATGGCAGCCAGCGTTGCTTCCAAGCCGGAAATACCAACCACCGATATCAATATTATATCTGCTTTTCGAAGAGTTGCCAACTCAACAAGTGCTTCCTTCCCGGAAGTTACCTTGATATCGTCCGGCAGCTTCTCCTTAAGACTGGCAGCCTTGGATGAATTGGTAACTGCTACTATTTCAGGCCTGAAACGTAGTGCCTGTTTTGCCAGCAGATCGATATTATCATTGGCTGACAGAGCAAGAATGCTGAACTCCGGATACTTGCTCAGGATGTCCAGTGCCTGGGTCCCTATGGAACCGGTGGAACCCAGAATAACAATTCGCTTCACCAGGGTACCCCTTTCTAGCCGACTAAAACCAATTGAGAGTAAACATAAATTATAGGCAGTACAAACAGCAGGCTGTCGATCCGATCCAATATGCCTCCGTGTCCGGGCATAATATTCCCAAAATCCTTCAGACCGCAGCAGCGCTTTATGGCAGAGGCTGTCAGGTCACCTATTTGAGAAAATATCCCTCCAAGCAGGCCGATAAAGACAAAGTGGATTGGGTGCACATGTGTATTGTATACCCAATTTAAAATAAATCCAAGCATCAGTATAAAAATAAAGCTGCCAATAAGTCCGCCTATACTGCCTTCTACTGTTTTTTTCGGGCTGACTGCCGGGCACAGTTTCCTCCTGCCAAAAAGCCTTCCTGTGAAGTAGGCGCAGGTATCTGTGGAATATGTTGCTGTCAGGGACATGATCAAGAGGTAATAAGGATGTACTATCGCAGCTTTTCTCATCATAGCGGCAGTTGTCAGCAATATACCGGGATAAAAAACCCCCAGTATTGTAACAGCTATGTCTACCGGTCTCACATTTGTCTTCCAAATTAAAACGGACAGCAAGAAAACCACGGCTGTCATAATAAAAAAGAAGTCATAGCTGCCACTGAATAAATAATGCTGAATATGGAATAATGCTGCTATAAGATAGCCGGCTGTTTTCTGAGGATGATTTCCATTGTTCTCAAATGCTCGATATATTTCCCTCATACCTATCAATGATAAAGTCAGTACAGCCAAATCAAAAACCCAGCCGCCAATCCATAAAACCACTATCAGTAAAATGATTGCCACAACCGCGGACGCTACCCTCTTTGCCAACATTATTCAACACCTGCCTGTACATCGTCGATTCCACCAAATCTGCGTTTTCTGTTCTGGTATTCATAGATTGCTTCCAGATATCTTTCACGGTTGAAGTCAGGCCAAAATACCTGCTTATCGGTGAATATCAGTTCTGTGTAGGCCGATTGGTATAAAAGAAAATTACTCAGCCGATATTCTCCACTGGTGCGTATCATCAGATCCGGATCAGGAATGCCCCGGGTCTCCAGAAATTCAGAAAACAGCTCTTCAGTAATATCATCCAATGACAGCTTTCCCTGTGAAACCTCTCTTGCTATCTTCCTTGCGGCCTTAATTATTTCCATTCGACTGCCATAGTTAAGGGCAATATTCACCTGAAGTCCTTTATTGGCAGCTGTCAGATTCATTGCCTTTTCAACTTCTCGGGCGGCTTCCTGTGGAAGACCGTTTATATCACCCAGCATGTAAATTTTTACCTTATTATTATGAAGCTCGTTTATTTCTTTTTGCAAAAATTCCACCAGGAGCGACATCAGAGCTCTTACCTCAGATTCAGGTCTTTTCCAGTTCTCAGTTGAAAAGGCGTATAGTGTTAAATGGGCAATTCCTATTTGTGACGAGGTTGAGATAATATCCCTCAACACTTCGACTCCCTGCTTATGGCCTGCGACTCTTGGCAGATTGCGTTTTTCTGCCCATCGTCCATTGCCGTCCATGATAATGGAGATATGTCTGGGCACCGGTCGTGCCAATACAGTTTCAAGCAGACTTTCCGCATTCCTGCTTTTTTTGTATTTGAAGATATTCTTCCAGTTCATTGTATCCTTCCTTTATTAAGCTAAGCGAATCCCCTTTTGCTTATCATATCCCTCTCATTTGAAAAAGCAGCCTGAACGCTGCTTTTTCATTCAATCGGATCGTAAAATGAAGATATAATAAATTCCAGTTGATTTTCTTCCACAAATTTCTGTCTTATGATACGATATCTCATACCGGCAGTTTCCCCTGCTTTCTTTGTGTCAGGCCGGGCGTACATAATAAATTGACAGGAAATGTGAGGATAATCGTCGGACAGATGCTTATTCGCTTTTTCCGGAGCCATTCCGGTAAAATCTGGAATAATCAAAACTCCATGATCTCCTTTTCTTTTTCCTTCACTATTTCGTCCACTTGTTTAATATGATCATCAGTAATTTTCTGTATTTCATTTTCTCCGATTTTTAGATCGTCTTCGGTAATTTCACTGGCTTTTTTCATCTTTTTTAATGTTTCATTGGCTTCTCGGCGTATGGAACGAATAGCGATCTTGGATTCTTCTCCATATTTACTGACAACTTTGGCCAGCTCTTTTCTTCGCTCTTCTGTCAATTCAGGAAAGACCAGGCGGATGACTTTACCGTCATTACTGGGAGTAATCCCTATATCTGATTTCATAATTTCCTTTTCTATTGCAGGAATCATTTTGGGTTCCCAGGGGGAAATTACCAGCAGCCTGGGTTCAGGCGATGTGATGTTTCCAACTTGGTTGATTGGAGTAGGCGTACCATAGTAATCCACCATAATTCGATCCAGGAGCTGTGGATTCGCACGCCCTGCCCGAATGCCTGCCAGATCGGATTTCAATACATTCAGTGTTTTCCCCATTTTTGTTGTTGCTTCCTTATAAACTTCCTTCATGGTGTTTCTTCCTCCTTTATGATTGTTCCGATTCTTTTTCCCAGTACGGCGGCTTTTATGTTGTTTTTTACTCCCAATCCAAACACCTGAATGGGAATACGGTTTTCCATGCACAGGGTGATAGCAGTGGTATCCATAACAGCCAATCCCCTGTTGATAACTTCAATATAGCTGATTCGATCCAGCTTTTTAGCCTTAGAGTTTGTTCTGGGATCGTCGTCGTATACCGCATCGATATTCTTGGCAAGCAGTATTACTTCAGCTTCTATTTCAGCTGCTCTCAGTGCGGCAGTGGTATCGGTTGTAAAAAAAGGATTGCCTGTCCCGCCTGCCAGTATAACGACTCTTCCCTTTTCCAGGTGGCGTATGGCTCTCCTGCGTATATAAGGCTCGGCTACCTGGCGCATTTCTATGGCTGTCTGAACCCGGGTCTGCATTCCCTTGTTCTCCAGAGCATCCTGCAGGGCAAGGGCGTTTATTACGGTTGCCAGCATACCCATATAGTCGGCTGTACTGCGGTCCATGCCGACGCCGCTGCGCCCCCTCCAGATATTTCCGCCTCCCACTATGATTGCTACCTGTACACCTAAATTATTTATGCTGATGACTTCGTCAGCTATCTGATTAAGTATGCCATAATCAAATCCGTAGCCTTTTTCCCCTGCCAAGGCTTCCCCGCTCAGCTTAAGCACAACTCTATTGTATATGGGGTTGTTATTATTTTCTACATTCATATGAGAATCTCCTTCTTTTTCTAAAAAAAGAGAAACACGATAAGTGTTCCCCTTTTCATTTTCAGCCCTTCATCTGACTCATTACTTCTTCTGCAAAATTATCCTGTCTTTTTTCCAGACCTTCTCCCATCTGATAGCGCACAAAGCGACGGATGCTGATTTTTTCACCGATGGTGGAAATTTGCTCGTTCACGATATCCTGAATCGTCTTGTCAGTATCCTTAACAAAGGGCTGCTCCAGAAGACATATCTCACTGTAATATTTCTTAATGCGGCCTTCTACCATTCTGTCCACGATTTTTTCAGGTTTTCCTTCGTTCAAAGCCTGTGCCCTAAGAATTTCCTTTTCCTTTGCAATGACTTCTTCCGGGACGTCTTCCTTGGACAGATATTTAGGGTTGGAAGCTGCAATATGCATTGCAATGTCCCTGACAAAGGATTTAAATTCAGCGGTCTTGGCTACAAAATCGGTTTCACAGTTTACTTCCACCAATACGCCGATTTTGCCGCCCATGTGTATGTAAGATTCCACAACACCTTCAGCAGCAATTCTGCCTGCTTTCTTCGCCGCTGCAGACAGGCCTTTTTCTCTTAAAATCTCCACTGCCTTTTCCATGTTTCCTTCTGCTTCCTGCAAAGCCCGTTTGCAGTCCATCATGCCTGCACCGGTCAAATCCCTTAACTCTTTCACTCTTGCTGCAGAGATCATATTTATTCCTCCTTTTGTTATTGTTCAGATCCAGCCATGTCAATCATAAAAAAGGGAAGAATGGAGGTATAGTCTCCCCCCGTTCTTCCCCTCCTTGCTTTTTGGCTTATTCTTCACTTATTTGCTCACCTTGACGGCCTTCAAGAACCGCATCCGCAATTTTGGAAGCAAACAGCTTGACAGCACGTATGGCATCGTCGTTGCCAGGGATTACATAATCAACTTCATCAGGATCGCAATTGGTATCCACTATGGCTACCACCGGAATACCCAGTTTCCTTGCTTCTGATATGGCTATGCGTTCCTTTCGGGGGTCTACCACGAAAACAGCACCGGGCAAACGCTTCATTTCGCGAATGCCGCCCAGATTTTTTTCCAGTTTATCCCTTTCCAGTCGAAGTTTGATTACTTCCTTTTTAGGTAGTACATCAAAAGCGCCATTGGTTTCCATTTCATCCAGTTCATTCAGACGGTCTATACGTTTACGTATGGTATGGAAATTGGTAAGCATGCCGCCCAGCCATCTCTGGGTGACATAAAACATACCGCAGCGTTTGGCTTCTGCTTCTATCGACTCCTGGGCCTGTTTCTTGGTTCCTACCATCAGAATTTCTTTTCCCTCAGCAGAAAGATCGCGGATGAAGTTATAGGCTTCTTCCATTTTTCTGACGGTTTTCTGCAGATCGATAATATAGATACCATTTCTATCGGTAAAAATATATGGAGCCATTTTTGGGTTCCATCGACGTGTCTGATGACCAAAATGAACACCGGCTTCAAGCAACTGCTTCATTGATACAACGGCCATTTCTTTCACCTCCTCGAGTTTTTCCTCCCCTGTCCCTGCTTTGCCCTGCAACCTGTGTCAGTCAGGCACCCGAGAAATCCGGGACAAGGTGCGTAATTACCTATAGTAGTATAGCATACCTGATTTATTGAATCAATAGCCTAGTTCAGAGTTTGTTCAAAAACCTGATTTACTGCATCAAAAACCTCTTCCAGCTCATCCAGGTCATCAATGGTAGTATAATAATCATCGCCTTTATCATCCTGTTCCACTCTCAGTATAACAATTCCATCCTCCTCTGTCTCTTCTTCAAGGGGAGTGAGAACCATGTATTCTCGTCCGTCATAATAAAATGGCATGCGGTATTCGAACAATTTAATTTCGTCATTCTCATCTATCAGTTCTACAACATTTAAAGGTGTTTCCTTCATAGTGCAACCTCCTGATACAATTTTATAAAAATCTTATTTATCCTGCATTTTACTGAGGCTGTCCAGGTAGGATTGAAGTATCAGAACAGCAGCCACCTGATCAACTCTTTTTTTTCTCTTTTTTCTGCTCAAATCGGCTTCAAGCATGGCTCGGTGAGCAGACAATGTGGTCAGCCGTTCATCCCAGTATACAATTTCTCCGCTAAAGTACCTTTTAAGCTCACTGACGAATGATTTTACTTTTTCACTTTGCTGTCCCAGAGTACCATTCATATTTTTCGGTAATCCGACTACGATTTTGACAGGCTTGTACTGCTCCAAAACCTTGCTTATATATTCCATGTCATACTTATGGCTGCGCCTTTCCAGGGTATCAATGCCCTGAGCAGTCCATCCCAGAGCATCGCTGACTGCCATGCCTATTCTTTTGTCTCCTACATCCATGGCAAGAATTCTCAAATCAGGGTCATCCTTTCTATTATGACCTGCCAAATAAAGCTTCATGTATTATATTACTTTAATTGCCAATTCTTTGCAAACGGTACCGCAATAACCGCAAAGAACACATTTATCTTGATCAACCATCGCCTTACCGTCCTTCAAATGCAGTGCAGATTGATTGCATCTCTGTATGCAGTTCCCGCATCCCTGACACCAATACTCTACTATCAGTTCTCGCTTATATTGTTTCAACTGTCTTCTTAATTGCTCTGATATATCCCGCTTTGCAAAATATTCCACATTGGCATCCACTTCTTCCGGCCGCTGCATGCCTAAAGCGATGGAATGAGTATAAGGAAAATCTAAAATATAATCCAGTGCTTTTTCAAAATTCTTCAGGAGATGGCCTCCGCCCAAAGCCTTCATGACATAGATTCCTTTGCCGGCTTTATAAGCCGTCGCAACAGCCTGTTCCATCTCCGTCAGGGTTCCATCCACTATACCCATTCCCCTGAAATTCAGTATAGGGTGGATCACATCTATCTCACTTATCTTTGCAGCGGCTTTGACGGCTGCTACGAAATGGGTGGAAATTCCCACAGCTCTAATTAAGCCTTTTTCTTTCTGCCTCAAAAAAAATTGAAGTGCCTCCTCATGTCCCTTCAGAGTGAGAGGGCCTTCCTGTTCGTGCAAAAGAAACAAATCAACATAATCTCTGCCTGTTTCTTTCAAAGCGCGGGTCAGGGTCTCCTGAGCAGTCTTTTTGTCGTAGGCATAGGATTTTGTAGACACTATCAGATCCGGTTTTCTTTTCAATGCCTCTCTGATATAGGGATATGTTCTGTACAGATCAGCGGTATCAATAAAATTGATTCCCTGATCTACAGCCCTGTCAAGAACACGGCACCCTTCTTTTAGAGAGAGGTTTCTCTGAAGCGGACTGATGGTAAGGGTGCCGAAACAAATACGGGATACCACTATTCCGGTATTCCCCAAAGCTCTATAATTCATTGGGTTTACTCATCCAATCCATGATTGTCCATGTAAAACCGTACCAGCTCCTCCAGGAGCTCATCTCTTTCCAGTCGGCGAATCAGGACTCTGGCATTTTGATGGCTGGTTATGTAGGTCGGATCTCCGGATATGAAGTATCCCACCAATTGACTTACAGGATCATATCCTTTTTCCTTCAAAGCTTTATATACCTTCTCAAATATCTCCTTTGGAGTGATTGAAGGCTCTTTTTCCAGGTTGAATTTCATTGTTTCCTGAAAATCTCTGCTCATAAAATCGCCCTCCCGCTTTTATCCTGAATTTCCATACTTCTTTCATTCAACTATACCATATGCATTGCTTACTTTCTACCAGGGATTCCCCTTAAACTGCATCTTCCTGAAATTTAAAAGTTTTTCCTGTGATCCTCAGCTATCTTGTCCAGCTTTCTCAGCCGGTGGTTGATACCCGACTTTCCCACCTTGGGAGACAGCAGTTCTCCAAGTTCTCTTAAACTGGCATCGGGGTAGTTAACCCGGAGTTCAGCTATTTCCCTTAAAGAAGGTGCAAGGTTGCTGAAGCCGATGTTGTCTCTTATATATTCAATATTTTCAATCTGACGAATGGCTGCATTGATGGTCTTGCCCAGATTGGCTGTTTCGCAGTTAACGATCCTGTTTATGTTATTTCTCATGTCCTTGTAAATACGAATGTTTTCAAAATTCAAAAGTGCTGAATGAGCACCGATTAAGCTGAGGATATTTACTATATGCTCTCCTTCCTTGATATATACCACATAGCTATTTTTCCGCTCAATCAGTTTGGCGTGAATGTTAAATCCCTGTATAAACTGACAGAGGCTTTCTCCATACCTTTGGGTCTGTGCAATGAACTCAAGATGATAAGCTTTTTCCGGATCGCTGACAGAACCGCCTCCCAGGAATACGCCTCTTAAGTATGATCTTTTACAGCACCTTTTTTTTACCAGGTCTTTGTTTATATCCAAACGGATCCCCATATTGCCATCAGCATCATGTATCAGAATATGGGCATCTTTCAGTATTTTTTCCGAATGCTCTGATAAACTGACAAGCAGAATATAGGTGTTATTTTTACGCAGTCGGCGCTTTTTCCGGACCAGCACCTCCGGAGAAATGTTATACAAATCCTTTACTAACATGAAAATGCGGCGTGCAATAGAGGCATTTTCTGTGCTTACCTTCAGGCTTATTCTCTTCTTTCCGGTCAGCTGTACGGTTCCGCTGGTATGGATTAAGGCTGCCAGTTCTGCTGATTTGCAGCAGGATCTGCGAGGATCTATTCTGCAGATTTCACTTTTTGCTTTGGAAGAAAAGGACAATCGTACTACCCCCATCCTTAATCGCTGAATGAGCGTTTATTAAAAAAGCAGGCTTGAAAGAATCAATTTGCTTCGTTTATATCCCTGTGCTCCTGGATAACAGTGCGACCATTTTTCCGCAGCATCTCAGCTGCTGCATCCGCGATGGTAACTGAACGATGAACGCCGCCGGTGCATCCAATCCCAATCACCAGCTGATTCTTTCCTTCTCTGGCATAATAAGGAATGAGAAACTCCAGCAAATCAATCAATTTGGCCAAAAATGTCTGTGTTTCGGGAAACATGAACAGATATTCCTTGATTACCGGTTCTCTTCCGGTGTGCTCTTTCAATCCATCGATCCAAAAGGGGTTGGGCAGAAACCGGACATCAAGTACGATATCCGCATCAAGGGGCATTCCGTGCTTAAAACCAAAGGAAATTATTGATATAATCAGCTTTGGCTGGGAGCCATTGTCGGAAATAAGTTTATGAATAATTTCTCTCAGCTGCCTGGGCTGAAGATTGCTGGTATCGATCACGTTGGTAGCAGTTTCCCGCAGCTTTTTCAGGCGTTGACGTTCCAGGCGGATACCTTCAATAACCCGTCCCTCTTTCACCAATGGATGTATCCGGCGGCTTTCCTTATATCTCCTGATCAGTACTTCATCGGACGCATCAAGATAAAGTACTTCATAAGTGTATCCGGATTCCTGCATGATTTCCAGACACTCGAACAGATCATCGAAGAAATCGCCTCCGCGGATATCCACCACCACAGCAATTTTATCTACTTTTCCATCGGACTGATAACAAAGCTCTGCAAATTTTGGCATCAGCTGAGGAGGCAGGTTATCAATACAGAAGAAACCCATATCTTCCAGGTAATGACTTACCAGTGTTTTGCCGGCACCGGACAGACCGGTTACAATGATAAAACGCATAGGCCGATATCTCCTTTTCAGTCCAGCATCATAGCTTCCATGGTATTAATAATTCGATGAGCCGGCACACCGGCAGACACAGCTATTTCGATCCCCCTGTTGAAATCGCCTACCCGCCCCGGTGTGTGAGCATCACTGCTTATTACGAAATAAGCTCCTTCCTCCAATGCTATTTTAACATATTCCCTAGTCATATATCCATGGCTGGCATTGATTTCCAGCACTACATTGTTGATAGCTGCTTCTCTGGCCAGTTTTCTGGAATCAATGTCGATCTTTGCACCTGGATGGCTGAGGATCCGTATGGGATAACGACGAATTGCCTGTATCATCGCCTCAGTATTAGCCTGACGTACTTTGTCCCGGTTTGCCAGCCCCAGCTTGTCCAGTCCATTTTTAGCGAAAAGTGACCATCCGTCTCTTATTGTGGCGGGTTTCACTGCAATGTGAAAGCCCATAAGAATAATATCGAATTCATCAAGGTATTCCGGGGGAATATCTATGTCCCCTTCCATACTGATCAGATTGGCTTCAATGCCCATTAAAACCTCAATATCGGAGAAACGTCTGTTAAGGCTTGTAATTTTCTCCCGTATGGCATGCAAATCAGTAACAGCCATGCCAAACCCAATATGATTAAAGCCATGATCAGCAATTGCTATTTTTTTTAGTCCCTTTTTTCTGGCAGCCTCTACATTTTCCAAGATGGTGCCCTTACCGTGGCTGTATCGGGTATGGGTGTGGTAATCAGCAATAAGTCTGTACATTATACTCTCCTGTAATCTGATTATTCTTCCCCTACAATTTTTACTTCAGGGTGCAGCTCCACACCTGTTTGCTCCCTGACCCTGGCCTTTACCTTCTCTATAAGTTCAATAACATCACAGGCAGTGGCATTGCCCAGATTAATTATAAAACCGGAATGTTTCTCGGATATCTGAGCATTTCCCACCCGCATTCCTTTTAATCCGGCATCCTGAATCAATTTACCTGCATAATATCCAACAGGTCGTTTAAATGCACTTCCTGCGCTGGGATAACTCAATGGTTGTTTTTCCTGTCGTCTTCTGGTCAATTCCTGCATCAGAGCCCTGGATTCCTCATAATTTCCCCTCTCCAGCCCGATAAAGACTTCCAGAACAATAAGCCCGGTATGCTGGATAATACTGGTCCGATATCCAAATGCCAGTTCTTCCTTGTTCAGTATGTTTATGGTACCATTCTCATCCAATACAGAAACCCACTGAACAACATCCTTCAATTCTCCGCCGTAGGCACCGGCGTTCATCGCAACTGCTCCACCCAAAGTGCCGGGAATGCCGCTTGCAAACTCCAGGCCTCTTAAGCCGGAGATCAATGCTAACCTGGACAAAGCTGACAACAAAATCCCGGCCTGAGCATGTATGGTATCGTCTCTTACCTCTGCCTGACTGAAACGCTCCGCTATCTTGATGACAGCACCGCGGATCCCCTTGTCCCTTACCAGAAGATTGGAACCATTCCCCATTATCATAAAAGGAATATCGTATTTTTTGAGAATATCAAAAGCCAATTTTATCTGCTCACTATCAGCAGGCTGAATCATTAAATCCACAGGTCCTCCTATACGAAAGGAAGTATGCCTGCTCATGCTTTCATGCCTTAACAATTGCTCGGGCTTAAATATTGCGGTTAGTTCTTGATAAGCTTTATCCAAGTTCATAGTATGTATACTCCTGTTAACCTGTTAATTTGCTTAAATACAATTCATGCGGTTTTTTGTTCACTCTGCAGGGAATATGGTATCCCGGATACTTTGTGCTGCCTGTTCATGCATACCATAGGGCATAATTGCTGTATGCTCCAATGAATCCTCCAGCATTTTCATTTCTTCATCCTCTATATACAATTGTATACCCTTTAACACTGAAAATAAGCCAATATCGGCCAGTTTTCTCTGCGATTCCTCCTGCAGCAATTCTTTTAAAAACTGAATACAAAGCCTTTCCTTTTCTTTGTTATTCTGAGTCAGCAGACCGTATGCTGCTATCTGTTCCATATAAAAGGTGGATTCCTCATCCAGAGGCAGTGGGTATATCCTGTATTCCAGCCCTTTGCCCGACTCCTGCAGTTTACGCATATCAAATACCGCTTTACTGTCCCCCAGCAGCATGGCAGCCCGTTTCTCCAAAGCGAATAATCGGAAGGCTGATGAATAGGACATAAATGCCAAATCCGGAGGAAAGATTTTCATTTCACTGTTCAGCCATTCCTGAAACAGACGGCCGGCAGCACTGTTACTTATTTTTCCACCTTCCTGATAAATCATACCCAGCAACGGTTTGCTGTTTGTATTGTTATATGTACAAAATCCATAATAATCAATTACTTTCTTTCCGGATTGTCTCTGACCGGAATTTTCTTTCGCTATAGAATCCATAAGATGATAGTTCATCTTTTCGGGCATAGGATCCTGTTCCATAGGCAGAACAGCATCACAGTTAACATAGAGTGCATAACAACCCATCGCCCATGGCACAGCTATCAGTCGATCGTCGGACATAACTCGTTTAAGGGCGGGTTGCCTTAAGATGCTTAGTTCTGTTTGTTCAAACCAGCATGATAAATCCGTCAGCAATTCCTCCGGAACCGGTTGGTTATAGATCCCCAAAGAAATAATATCGGGAAGAATATCCCTGTTTACGGTTCCGTGTAAATACATAGCCAGTCTCTCGGCATCCATGGAACGCAAATTAATGAATACACCCGGATGCTTTTGTTCAAAGCTGTTGATACAATTTCTAAGCCAGCGGGTATGACTGTCTTTTCCGGCCTGGACGGAAGGGATGTCCCAAAGTTCAATTATGCCGGACCATTCAGGCAGCTTCATATCAAAGGCATCAGCAGGAGGGTTCTTTTTATGGTATTTCATCCAAATGGGGAAGAATATCAGAAAGAGCAGAGATATAACAATCAAAAATAGAGTAAATGGCTTTACCTTCCATTTTTTCACAAGGGACCCCCCTTTTCTCAGCAAAACCGTTTACTCCATTTATATGGATGGCCGGAAAAAAGTATGACTCTTGTATCCCAGCTCAAAGTTGTTCCATGGTATTGTGCTGAATCATGGAATTCAATCTATTATCCAGTTCCCGGGCTGCATTGTAACCCATTTGCTTAAGCCTCCAGTTACGTACAGCTACCTCAACAATTATGGCCAGATTTCTTCCCGGACGTACCGGTAAAACCACCTTTGGGAGCTTTACACCAAGAATTTCCATATGATCCTCTGATAGGCCAAGACGATCGTACTCCTTGCTGTTATCCCAGAATTCCAGATATATGACCATATTAATTGCCTTATTGTTAATAACTGCACCGACCCCGTACATGGCCTTGATGTCAATAATGCCAATACCTCTGATTTCCATAAAGTGCCTTATCAGATCAGGAGAATCACCAATGAGACGGTTTTCCGCCACCTTTTTTATCTCAACTGCATCGTCTGCTACAAGTCTGTGGCCTCGTTTGATTAGTTCCAGTGCAGTCTCGCTCTTGCCAATACCGCTTTCCCCCATCAGCAGCACCCCTTCTCCATACACGTCAACCAGTACACCATGACGAGTTATTCTTGGTGCCAGCGCTGAATCCAGATAGTTGATCATTCTGTGTATGATGCTGGTTGTCACCTTTTTGGAACGAATAATGGGACAACCGTACTTGCCTGCTGCATCCAGCAGATACTGAGGAACCTCCATGTTTCTTGAAATCAGAACGCAGGGGATACCGGAGCTGAAAAAGCGTTCCAGGCGTTCTGCCCTGATGTCAGGCTCCATGCTGTCGAGATAGGTCATTTCCACCTTACCTATTACTTGTACTCTTTCAGCTGCAAAATAATCAAAAAAGCCTGCAAACTGAAGGCCCGGACGATTAATATCACTGGTCTCAATATCTATGGAAAGAGATTTTCCCTTATATACCACTTCCATATCCAGTACCTTAATCATATCTTCAATAGAAATACTGCTCATTCAGGATCACTCCTCCATCAGCACAAACTTTTCCACTGCCTCCGCTACTCCGTCTTCATCATTGCTGCCGGTAATAAATCCTGCATGGGACTTAACATTGTCGGGTGCATTTCCCATGGCTACCCCCAGACCTGCATATTCCAGCATGGATATATCATTGTAACTGTCGCCAATGGCAATCATTTCTTTCCTGGAAACGCCCAGCATTCTCCCCAGCTGAGCCAGTGCATTTCCTTTTGTTGCTTCAATATTGGTAAATTCCAGATAGTTCGGCCTGGAAATGTAAACCTGCAGTACATCACTCAGCAAGCGCTGGAAGTATATCCGGTATCTGGCTATATTATCCGGTTCATCAATAATCAGAAGCTTGATAGGCTCTTCATTCAAAAAGCGTTTCAAGTCTCCGACTGCCTCACCCTGAATACCCGACATTCTGCGGTACAAACGGCTGAAGCAATTATCCTCCTCAAAAAAATAGCTGTCTTCGGTGTAAACCTGGATATGAAGGTTTTCTCTGCTGCAAATATCTATAACCTTACGGGCATTTTCAATGGAAACAGATTTCTTTATGAGAGTATTTCCGGACAGGGTATCCTTGATAAAAGCACCCTGATAGGTAATGACAGGAATGTCAATGTTAAGTTCCCGTATGTATGGCATAGCAGAATCAAGCATGCGTCCGGTGGCTATAGTTATCTGCACCCCTTTATTCCTGGCAGCAAATAGAGCTCTTTTGTTGGTTTCACTGATTTTCAGATCCTTGTCCAGCAGAGAATCGTCCAGATCTACAGCTATCAGTTTATAGTCCAATGAAGTCACCTCAGTGTCAGATATTCTCCTGCCTTTTGGGTATGATTAGGGCTGCAATGATATAGATAATCAGTCCTCCCAGACCTACGGCAAGAGCCAGGGATAAAACGACCCATGCCAGCCTGACCAGTGTGGAATCGATGTTAAAGTACTCGCCAATGCCTCCGCATACACCACAAATTTTTTTATCGGTTTCAGATAAATAAAGTCTTTTTTGCACTATATTTCCTCCTCCAATCTCTAATAAGTATATATGCAACCTGGTAAGCTGTCCAGTAAGTATTTATAAAAATATCTAATTGCCCAGAAATCGTTTCAGTTCTTCCGCTGCTTTGCGATTCATACCCTCTACCGCAGCCAATTGCTCCAATGATGCCTTTTTAATACCTTCTATGGAGCTGAACTCTTTGATCAACTTTTTCATTCTTTTCTGGCCTATACCCGGGATATCCAGTAATACAGAATGAAGGTTGTTTTTATCCCGGAGACTGCGGTGATAGGAAATAGCAAATCGATGAGCTTCGTCCCTTATTCTTTGAAGAAGATGGAGAGCATTAGAGTTTTTGGGAAGTGTCACGGGCTCGCTGTTTTCTTTGGAATAAAGCTCATTTAACTCCTCTGCTAAACCAAAGGTTGGAATGTAATCAATGTCAAGTTTGGCCATGGAAGAGAGTGCCGCTCCCAATTGCCCTTTTCCGCCGTCAATAATAATCAGGTCCGGGAAGCTCGAAAATTTGCCCATGGAGTAATCTTTTCCTTCTTCCTTAAGCTTCCTTCTTTCTTCCAGCCCTCTTTTGAATCGTCTTTCTATAACTTCTGCCATACTGGCATAATCATTGGGTCCTTGCACGCTTTTAATTCTGAACCTGCGGTATTCTTTTTTTGCCGGTCTGCCATCTACGAATACGACCATTGAAGCTACAGAATGGGTACCCTGGGTATTGGAAATGTCGTAAGCTTCCATGCGGATTGGTCTATCAGCCAGGTTCAATGCTTCCTGCAGCTCCTGAACAGCTCCTGTAGTACGGGCATATTCCCTTTCTGCCTTTCTGTTATAGGTCATAAGACCTTCTCTGGCATTCTTCTCGGCCAATTTAATAAGCTTATATTTTTCCCCTCTTTGGGGGCATCTTATATATACTCTGCTTCTTTTAATTGAGCTCAGCCATTTTTCAACAGCCTGCCGATCATCAATGTTGTCAGGTACAAGGATTTCTTTGGGGATAAATGCAGAGTTTGCGTAAAACTGTTTTATATAGGCGCTGACCACTTCCTTGCGCTCCATGCCATCAGTATCTTCCAATACATGATGCTCGGCAGAGATAAGTTTGCCGCTGCGTACGAAAAATATTTGGATAGCTGTCTGATTTGCTTCCTGGTAGAAAGCCATAATATCCTGATCCTCCATGGAGGTAGACATGATTTTTTGACTTTCCAAAATTTTTTCAACAGCCTGAATCTTATCCCGCAGGGCAGCTGCTTTCTCAAACTGCAGATTTTCAGCAGCTTCTGCCATTTGAGCCCGGAAATCCTTCAGCACATCTTCCTGCTTTCCCTCAAGGAACCGGCATACATCATTTATAACTTTCCGGTATTCTTCTTTACTTACATTCCCCTGACAAGGACCCCAGCACTGACCTATGAAATAATTGAGGCAGGGTCTGCCTGTTTCTTGCCCCTCCTGAATCGTTCGATTGCAGGAACGGATGGGGAATATTCGTTTTATTAGTTCAATGGTATCCCGTACTGCTCTGGCGCTGGTATAAGGACCAAAATACCTGTGGTTGTCCCTTTTGATTTTTCTTGTCATAAGAACCCGGGGATATTCTTCTCCTGTGGTTACCTGAATAAAGGGATAGTGTTTGTCGTCCCTCAGTAGAATATTGTATTTCGGACGATGCTTTTTAATGAGATTGCATTCCAGAATCAGGGCTTCTACTTCTGTATCCGTCAGAATATACTCAAAATCCGCTACATTGGACACCATGGCCCCTACCTTGCCGGTATGGCCGGCAGCACGAAAATATTGCCTGACTCTGTTTTTCAGTGATACCGCTTTACCAATATATATGACTTTCCCGTTTTTATCCTTCATTATATAAACGCCGGGCTTATCCGGCAGATTATTCAGCTTGGTTTCCAAATCGCTAAACAATCAGCTGCATCCTTTCCGGTTTGTGACTTTATATCCTTTCACGCAGTATTATTCCACTTATTATTGTATAAAAGATTGAGAGATTTCGCAATCATAACAGTCTTAAGAAAAACATTCCCTTACCTTCAGCTTTTGTCAATAACCCAGCTTTCTTGCTTCCCTCAGAATCTTTCCTGCCAGGGGAGCTGCATTTCTTCCGCCTGCTCCAGTGTTTTCCAGTATAACCGATATGGCCAGGGTAGGATTATCGGCAGGTGCAAATCCGACAAACCAAGCATGGGGTTTCTTGTCTGAACCTGTTTCCGCAGTCCCGGTTTTTCCGGCTGTAAGCATTCCGGTGGTATGTGCGCGGCTTCCCGTGCCATTCTCAACCACATTGATCATAATATCAGTTATGGCCCTGGAAGTCTCATCCGATATGGGATTCGCCAGAATTGAACTGTCTTGCAGACGAATTTTCCCTGAACGAGGTTCTATTCCATAAATCAATCTGGGCTCAGGCATTTCTCCTCCATTTGCGATAGCCGATACAATCATAGCCATATGAAGCGGACTGGTCAGCACTCTGCCCTGACCCACACCCGACCAGGCAAGTTCCTCCGCATCTGTCCGCCTGTTCAGGGGCAGCAGGCTTTGAGTGGTTTTAATATCGGAAAAGAGGAAATCCCGATTGAATCCAAAGGCTTCACCTGTCTTTTTCAGCTGTTTCCAGCCTATTTCCTGTGCCAGCCCGGCAAAGTAGGCATTGCAGGAAACTTCCATGGCATGAAGCAGATTTATTTCACCATGTGCCTCCCTGCCGGAGCATGTGATGGTCACTCCGTTTATTTCTGTAATGCCCTCGCACTTTACTGTATAATCATCTAAATCAATCGTGGACTCCAGAGCAGCAGCGGCTGTGATAATCTTCATTACAGAACCTGGAGGATACCTGCCATAGGAAGCCTTATTCAGCAGACTCTCTTCAGCAGGCTCTTCATTTTCTTCAGCAGGATTAAATGAAGGCTTGCTGACCATGGCCAGAATTTCTCCTGTTTTCGGATTCATCAGCACAACACTGCCCTTTGCTTCACCCATAGCCTGATATATGTACTTCTGCAGATGAATGTCAATGGTCAGAATTACGTTGTTTCCTTGCTCATGCTCTAAAAATGCCTTCTGATAGATTCGCTCGAATAAATTGTTGTCGTAGCCCAACAGATACTTTACATAAAGAACTTCAGCTCCAATTCCGTATTTCCTCGACCCCACTATATGAGCTGCATATCTGCTGTCTTTATGATAATCGCGATAATATATTGTGCTATTCTGTCCTGCTGAGGATTTGGTTTCGACCAATACTTTATGGTTCCGATCCATTATACTGCCTGGAATGATATCCGGATTAACCATATCAACCCTGACCCTGGCATTGTTCGGATCAGAAAACCATCTTTCACTGTATATGTAAAGATTATAATAAAAATAGATTGTAAGCATGAGGAAAATGCTCATAAGAATCAGCAAGGCATTTCTTATGTTCCG
>DUOA01000090.1 GCA_012839095.1 Clostridiales bacterium | reverse complement strand
TTTATGAAATATCCCCTGTGCAAGACCGCACAAAAGAATTACATATCATCCATACCAGAAGAATAATACAGCTTGTCAATCACCCCCGGGGTGAATCACATCCTGCCGGATCAAGGCAGGATTTTTTCTGCCCTACCCCAAGAGGTAGCTATACCGGCAAACAAATGTATGTGAAAATAAATTAGTAAGGTGTGCATCAGGTTCCTGCAAGCAGGAAGATAAACAGGGGGTAATAAGTGTGAAATTAATAAAGAAGATATGGAACTGGATAATTTCACAGTTTCGCAGCCATACCACAAGATCCTTGCTGGTGGTGGTTCCTGCATTAACGCTTGTGGTGCTGGTTGTACTTTGGGCATGTGGAGTGTTCCGGCCGGGTGTTCCTTCCTTCCTGCCTAACCGGGAATATATCCTTGCGGAAACCGACCCTGAGGAGCCACAAACCCTGGAAGAACTTCTTCACTGTGATAATCCCCGGATTGATGCATTATTGAAAAAACCGTCCATTGCAGAGGAATTGCTGGCTGTTAGGGATATAACCGACATTGCAGACTCCCGCCTGGCTCTGAACAACCTGCGAAGTCTGGGCGAACAGCTTACGGAACGGTTGAACGAATCACCGGACAGTATTGATGCGGCTCTCATAATCCCCTTATCAGACACAGATGCCAGGCAGAGCTCCGGTATCGGCATATCTGATGAAGCAGCTGATATTGAGGTATCCAGTGACATGCCGGGTAGGTCAAGTGGAGCAAGTGCGGCTTTGGCAGCGGAGCTGGAGAAACAAGGCCAGGTCCTTACAGAGCTGAAAGCTGCCGTGGACAGCCTGATTACCCCTCAGGAGCAAGGTGACCTGGTGCTCATGCCGGTAACAATGAATATGAAAGGAACCTGTGAAAACGGCCGGGCATTGATTCACATGATCCCGTCCGGTGACTGGCTGCCGGTTGAAGGCTATAAGCTATACCGTGAGCTGAACGGCAAGAGCACGCTTATTGCGGACCAGGCTGCATCCCCCGGGCCGGTGCTTGCAGGAAAGCTTGAAGTGGAAAACGCCGACCTGATTCAGGAACTGTACAGGCAGGCAGCATTGACTCAGGATAAGCTGTCTTTCCTTGGTATGTCCCCTTCGGAATTCCGGGAGACAGCTTATCGCACCGATGGTGAAGAGCAAAAGCCCCGGGTGGACGGAGAGCTTGATTTTATGAAGATGAAGGAAGCTCTCATTACCATACCAAACGGCATTGAGCAGAAGATACCTGCAACCGACCTGCTGCTGGATTCACCAATTTTTTTGGCTTCCGGCCAGGATAACAGCCAATTAACAAATGCAGTGACAAAGTCAAATATATGGAAGAACTCTTCGGTTATTCAGTCCTTCCGGGAGCTGGGGATTGATTCCATGAAGCAGCTGTCTGACGGGAAAAATAAATATGAGCTTGCCCAATCAATTCTAGCCGCAAGACAGCAGATAGCTACCTTAAGCTTTGTGGATGATGAGTTTGCCGAAGAGGCAGGCTTTCTTATAAGGGATGATCTCTCGGAGCTTGGTCTTGAAGATGGCACCAAGGTTACCTACAGGGTTGAGACGCCGGACGGCGGAGGAGCGGTTCTGTCTGTTGAATATGGCAGGAACTGCAGCCTTTCAAAACCGCAGGGACTCATGGGCTACGGCATCGACGGTAAGGTGCCGCTGCGCTGGAAGCAGCCGGAAGATAAGGAAGAAAGGAGCATTCTGAGCGGATATTATATAGAGCGCAGGCTGGACGGGGAAAGTCAATTCACACAAATAAACGATGAACCGGTGGTTGTAACCTATGTGCTGGATATATTGGGTATCTACTTTGAATCACCGGTCTTTTATGAGGACGAAGTGGAAAACGGCAGGACTGCCGAATACCGCATCCGTTCCATAGATGTGTTCGGACGTACCAGTGAGTATTCGGATGTTATAAAACTTAGGGTGGAAAAGGTAACACCACCAAATGCTCCTTCAATGGGTGCACCCGTGTACTCAGGTGATGACAGCGGCAGAAGTCTTAGAGAAAATGATTCGGTTTCCCGGGCATTTCAGCGGAACAGAGGCAAAAAAGGAATTGCCATCCCCATATACACAGATTCAGCGGATACCATCCGTTTTGTCTTGTATCGTGCCAAGGCCGACGGCGCCCGGCCCTACGGCAAGCCGGAGCCGATTGCCAGCCTTGACTTTGACAAGCCGGATGAAAGGGAAAGGGGCGTGCCCGGGGCATTGGATGGATCCGGACAGCCTGAAAGAGGAGTGAGAAAATCAAGCAGCCCCGATCCTGATATGGTATATTTTGACAAGGATATAAGGGAGGGAGTTACCTATAAATACTGGGTTTCCGCCTGGGATTCCTGGAACAATGAAAGTGCCTGGTCCCAGTCGGTTACCTGTGCTGTTCCTGCCGATACGGAGCCTGACCTTCCTTCTTCCCTTAATATCTCCATGCTTGTCCGGGAGCTGCCCGACCGTTCACTGCTGCCCCCCGGCCTTGTGGATGAAGGGCCTGTAACCATGGAAAACCTTAAAGCCGATGCATCCAAGCCCATGAGGTCAATTCCGGGAGTTGATACTTCTACTGTCAGCCTTGCAGATAGACTGGGTGTTACGATCGGTAAATTCCTTAACGGCACCAGCCTGCCATTGACCATAGATCCAGCCTTCGGAAATCTGCCCGACCAGCGTTATATTCACATGCTGGCTGCCGTACGCGGTGAAGATGTGCTTCCGGACGGTACAGCGAGGCTTAAATGGCCTGCATACAGCGGAGAAGGTCTGGCCGGCTATGTTGTTTATAGGCCCATGTTTGAGCCAAAGTCTCTTGATGAGATGCAGCAGATGACCCGGGACGAGCTTGTGATGATGGGCCCCTGGGAAAAGGCAGCCGATAAGACGCTGACACAGAATCAGCTGGTGCTGGGAGGGCTTGACAAGTCTCCGGGCTCTGTATCCCTCTTTCTCATCTGCCTCCAGCCTGAGATGGATCCGGGCATCATCAGTTCATTGCAGCGGACAGGATCGTCAGGAAAGCTGTTTGAGAATCCTGAACTGGTAAGCAGGCTTTCTGTGGAAGGCGGATTTGTTACTTTGGATTGGGAAGCCCCGGAGGACCCCCAGGTACAATTCTACCGGGTGTACCGCGCCGAGGTGCCTTCATTCAAGAAACCGGTGGATGAATCAACCCTTGACTGGACACTGGTTGGAGACCGGCTGACCACTCCAAAATATATCGACCCGGTGGAGCAGAGCCATGCCCATTATTATTACTACAGGGTTGTATCAGTTTCGCCATGGGGCGTCGAGTCCTCAACAGGCATTGTGGAGCGCTTCCGCGTGCCATCCACCAAGCCGCCGCAGACACCGAACCTTCTTTTGCCCCTCCAGCGCAAGGACGGCGTACAGATCAATTTCTCCGCCGTGCCCCACTGCGACAGGTATGTAGTTTACCGGGCCGCCATTCCCAAAATCAGCGACAGCTATCTGGCTGCCATCGATCCCCGGCTGAAAGCCGTGCTGTTTGAGAGCCCGTCAGAAAGTGACACCTATCTGACGTCCATGCTGATGAAGTCCATACAATTGACAGCCCAAAGCCAGACGGGCATGTCATCCCTCAGCGCTGTGAGCAGGTTTAAGACCCTTAATTACACAGTCGGAAGCCTGTCTGAAAGACTGGAATTGGTTCCCGGAGATAGAAGGCTTGATATCTATCAGAGAATAATGAAAGACTTCGGTCCCCTGGCCCTGGCAGATTACAGGGATCTTTCAGTTGAAATGATGAGCCTGGTGTCCTGGGAGGTTGTAGGAGAGCTTCCGGCGGACTATGACACTGCTGAAGCGGTGGATCCCGCTACCGGGCTTCTTAAACCCCTGTCTATAATGGATACGACAGCCCAATATGGTGTCATGTACCTTTATACCGTGCAGGCCTGGAATGACGACAACCTGGGTTCCACCCGGGCGGAGCCTGTGGAAGCTTCACCCCGGCGCAACCGTCCCTTTGACCCGATAACCGGCCTGAAGGCGGACATGACGGGCAGCAAACCGAAGCTAAGCTGGGATTTGCCTGCCATGGAGCCTCTGACCAGGCAAGAGTGCCTGGAGGATACAGTAGGCTATATCGTATATCGCGCAGA
>DUOA01000010.1 GCA_012839095.1 Clostridiales bacterium | reverse complement strand
GAGTTAAGGGGGAAGTTGTTTCCACCGACTTGGGAGAAGGTGCGGTAGATTACAGAGGGATTTTTCAAAGGTTATTTGACGATGGGTATGAGGGCTATATCATACTTGAAACCCATCACAGGTACACAGAAGAAATTCCCGAATCCCTGTTGAACCAGCCGGGAGGATACTCTTTTTCAGCCGGCGGACTGGAAGCCAGCAGGGTCAGTGCTCAGAACATGATTAAGTTGATAGGAGGGGCTGAAAAGTGAAACAGAGGAGATCATCGCCTCCGGGGTACTGGGCAGGCTGTATCAGATCTCCATAAGCTTCAGCGGATTTTCACGGCGCTGGGACTGGCAGTGCTCACTCCGCTGCGGCGGAGGAAGCCTGCTGAACACAGGGCCCCACCCCCTGGATCAGGCCCTGGACCTTCTGGGTTTTGACGAAAATACACGGATTGCCTTCTCCAGGCTTGACAAGGTAAATACATCAGGAGACGCAGAAGACTACTGCAAGCTGGTGCTTACAGCTCCTGAAAAGCCCGTTGTGGACATTGAGATAAGCAGCTGCAATGCCTATTCACCATATACGTATGTCATACATGCCAGGAACGGTTCCCTGTGCGCCACGGCTGACAGAATCCGGTATAAATACTTTGTTCCCGAGAACGAACCCGTGCATCCCCTTCAGCTGGAACCCCTCTCCGATGAAAAAGGGCATCCGACCTACTGTTCCGAACAGCTGACATGGCACGAACATGACATAACCGTTGAGGGCAGTGCCTTTGATGTGGGAACCGCAAAATATTATGATATGATATACGACCATCTGGTAAAAGGAAGAGAAATGGCCATCCAGCCCTGGCAGGCCATGCAGCAGATAGCTATAGCCGAGCAGGTCCATAAGGATAATCCCCTGCCGGTTCTCTATTAAAGTAGATAAAATTAATAAAGAACCGGCAGTGCAGAGAATGCTGTATTCAGCATTCAGCAAAAAGAAAACATTAAAAGCTCGCGGGGGAGCTTATCCTTCATAGGCAGCTTTAAATAATTCCTCAACCATTTTTCTGCTGGGGACTCCCTCGTGGAATTTCTCACCTTCCAGATAGTAGGTGGGCACATAATAATAGTCATACTGATTGGCTATATCCGGATGCTTGGTTTCATCTATTATCTCGATTTCCAGCTCTTTGTATTCAGGCTTCTCCTCAAAGAGCTCGTCCATGAACTTCCTGGCATTGGCACAGTGAGGACAGGTCTCCATTATAAACATCTTGATTTTCTTCATCTGTCTCAGCTCCTTACAGTCAATTGGAATGATATTAGTAAAATAACCATTTTAAAGAGCAACATAACAAAAAAGTGCTTATGCAGCTGCATGTTCCCTTGACGGAGCCCTGCTTTCGTGATGTAATTATAATGAATATAGATCACAGAATACATATCTTACGCATACAGGGGTGTTTTCATGGCCAGAAGGGACAAGCATAATTATTACCTGGATATTGCCGAGGCAGTACTTCAGAGGGGAACCTGCCTAAAAAGAAATTTTGGTTCCGTTATTGTCAGAAACGATGAGATAATTTCCACAGGGTACAACGGTGCTCCTCGCAGAAGAAAGAACTGCCTGGATCTGGGGTTTTGCATCCGGGACAGAAAGAATATTCCGGGGGACCAGATGTATGAGATGTGCCGTTCCGTCCACAGTGAGGTAAACGCCATAATTTCCGCTCCGCGTCATGAACTGATAGGCTCCACCCTCTACCTGGTCGGAAAGGACAGAAGAACCGGTGAACTGGTGAAGGAAACAATCTCCTGCCCCATGTGCAAGAAAATTATTATCAATGCCGGCATCGAACAGGTTATTGTCCGGGACACCCGTGATGAATATCGCTACATACATGTTCAGGACTGGATCGATAATGACGAAACCTTAAACGGCACAATGGGATACTGAGTAGGTCAGCAAATCTTTGGACTTCGTGATTCTGAATCAAAGCAACATATAAAAAGCAGTGAATAAATGGAATAAAATATACCATTTATTAAAACGGATTCCACTGTTTTTATTGACGAACGAGTGTATTACTGGTATAATACACCTGTCATAGAAGGTGGTGTGATAATGCTTGACTTTTCCGGTCTTGTACTGAGCAACCGGGATCCGATCTATGTCCAGATCGCTTCCTACGTTAAGAAGAAAATACTGGCCGGCCATGTATCCAACGGCGATCCCCTGCCCTCGCGAAGGGAAATTGCCATCATGCTGGGCATCAACCCCAATACAGCTCAAAAGGCCTTCAGGCTGATGGAGGAAGAAGGCTATGTTGTTACCGTCGGAAACATGGGCAGCATTATCAGCATAAATGACACCATTCTGTCCCGCATTAAAACCGAGCTGACTGAAAACATGGTACGGGAGTTTATTCAGTCAGCCAAAGACAGCAATCTTTCTTTCAAAGAAGTATTCGATTTTATAAGTGACATGTGGGACGACGCATAAGTATTGCCGGTTATGTACTATTTATGTAATACACCGAATACTGATGCTTTCCTTCGCGATTACATACCATGAAAACAACAGTCGGCTGAAATATAAGGATATATAGAATAACAGGCGTACCCCTCTCATGGCTGAAGATTGAATGATGTTTCAGAGTACTGATTTCCAAGTTTTGTTATAAAAGCCTGTAATACTATAGGGAGTGAAAACCATGTATAAACTTCTCTGCCTGACTGACTTTGAAATGAGGCAGCTGGCCAAACCGGTGCTTGTGATTCTGATTTTTCTGCTTCTTGCCCAGCAGGTTTTGCTGGGAATTGCTGCTGAAAAATACTACAACTATATCCCCTACGAGGAGTTTTTCGCATCCTCCGGAGCAATTATAGTTTTTTATCTTGCTTTCGCAGCCTGCTGCGGTGCGTGCCTATTGAGTGTTCTATACAATTACCATGACAGCAAAAGCATCTATACCCTGATGACCCTGCCCCAGGACAGAAGGCTGATGTATTTTTCCAAGCTGCTCTCCGGCCTGCTGGCCTTTCTGCTGCTGATTTGCACTCAGCTGGCAAGTGCAGTCCTGGGATACATGCTTTTTGCTCCCAGAATCCGGGCAGTAATCCAGGAGCCGATAATAGGGGCGACAGTACAATTCAGGCATGCTGTAAACGGTCTCTTTCTTGCCTTTGTCCGTTCCGACTTTTTCAGGCTGGTCTTCCCCCTTGGGCCGGAAAGCCTAATTTCTACCATGGCCATTTTTTTAAGCTTTCTATGCGGACTATACTATGCAATCTATTGTGAAAGAAGCAAAAAGTATGCCCGGATTTCCCTGTTTGCTGCACAAATCGGATATAGCATTTACCTTATCAATTATCGGATAAATGCAAGAGAATTTTTTACACAAAGTCAGAATCTTTATATTCACAGTCTCATTCTGATTCTGGCTGCAGGATATTTTATGTGGAGCAGCATCCGCCTGATCCGCAGAAGTGCCGTCAGTTGACTCAAAAGCGACAAAGAGAGAAAGGTGGGTTCAAATGGCCGGAATGAAGTATTTCAATGCCAATAGATTCCCCATATTGCTGCTGCTGTGTCTTGTGATTCTATCTGCAGGCTTTGCAGGATTCAGGCATGAATCTGTGAAGGGTACCCTTTACTTAAAAGACATCAGCGGAGACCCCTCCGCTTTGAAGGACGTGGTAATCAGCGGCATTCTGCAGGATATGCATCATGGCATCAAGTTTGACATACATGGAGAAAGGGTAAAAAAGAGCTTCAGGTTTTATGAAAACAACGGGGATATGGCTGCTGATATGCAAACCCTGGGCAATGCTATTCGATACAATGAAAACCTAATTTCCTATCAGGAGGACTATGCAATTTCACCGAAAGCCAGGATAGAAGTGACCGCCACCCATGGAGAGGATGAACACGGGCTTAAGTGGACAGAAACTACCAAAGCAGCGGATATGGCAGATGTGTATGTTTCCATGTCCAATCACTCCTATACGGGAAAGAAAACCGGCATTGAGAGACTTTTCTTCTACACAGGCTCCTACATAAAAAGTGAAGGACTGGATTTCAAACTTTCGGAAAAGAGATATTTTAATGAAGATGATCACCTGGTCAGCAGATCAGAAGGTTCTATTGAGATGATACCCAGGCCCCATATCGGAACAAGCGACGGCAGGCATGCCTTTACCATACTGGACGGCGAAATATATTTCACCCTGCTTTCCACCCCGGACTATAAAGGAGAAAGCGGCATATTCAAGGTTGAAGAATTTGCAGATTCAGGTTTTTGGCTGGGCAGCCAGGATAGCAGGGGTCAATACGGCAGAGTCAAAACAGTTGTATCCTTTTCCCTGGACGACAGGGAACTGACAGTCCTTGGTCTGAAGGCAGTCAAGGGCAAGCTGGTTCTGATTATCCTGGAGGATGGAATGCTGTCACTGCAGGCATATGATCCGGACAGTGGTGAACTTATTGATAAACTGGATGTTATGTCATTCGATAATTATGAATATGTGGGCTTTTTGCAAAGTTTTGCACAAGAAAATCAGCTGAATATCTGTATCAAAGTTACTGAAGTAAACAGTGATTCAGAAGAAAAGGATACTTCCCTACTGATAGCCGGCGTGAAACTGGAGGAGGATAACCTGTCTCTCCTGCATTTGATAGAAGGCCTTGACCTTGATAAGGGTGAAAACATCTTTTACAATCTGGAACAAATTACAGAGACAAAAGGTAAGCTCTTTGTTTTCACCTATGTCCGGCGGGAAGAGGAGATGCTGGGAATGCCCTATGATATCCTGGAGCCTATGCATTATCTTATGTTTGTCTACCAAAATGACAATCTGCTTTACAAGGGAGAGCTTGTGACTGACGCCGATGAAGACTATATTGCTGACAGGGAACGGATTCAAACATACAGCGGAGGCTATAGCAGCAGCTATTATGAATACCGCATGATTAAAGCCATAGAAGTCCGGGAGGAGATAATACCATGATTCTTTTGAAGGATGTAAGAAAATATTATGGGACGGCGGCAACCGGACTTTCCAAAATAAACCTAAGAATAAAACCCGGTGAAATTGTGGGCATACTGGGTGAAAACGGTTCCGGAAAAACAACCCTGCTTAAGGCAATTATGGGCCTGACTGAGCTTACCGAGGGCGAGGTAAGAATAGAAGGCCGACCTCCTGCTGAAATGTATCAGGATATGGCCTTTATAACCGAGGAAGGCAGCTACTGCCCGGATATGACGCCGGATGAATACGGCGAGTTTCTTTCCATATTTTTTGAGAGATTTGACAGAACAAGATACCAAAGGCTCCTTAAGTTTTTCGAGCTTGAAAGATATAAGAAGATTAAGACCTTTTCCAGCGGTCAGAAGGCAAAGCTGGAAGTCTCGGCGGGCTTTGCAAAAAGTGCAAGGTATATACTGATGGATGAGCCCTTTCTGGGAAAGGATATTCCCACCAGGAGGGATTTTTTGAAACTGATGATATCCAGCCTGCGGGAGGATGAAACCATTTTAATCAGCACCCATCAGCTGAATGAAATAGAAAACTTTATCGATCGGGCTGTTATTCTCAGGTACGGCCTTATAAAACTGGATATCTACATGGATGAACTGAGGGAACAGGGAAAAAATCTGACTGAGGTTATGATGGAAATTACCGGTTATGATGAAAAACGGTATAAGGCTTTGTTTGACTGAGCTGAAATCATGCCGGCTGACTATCGGCAGCGGTCAGGGACGGACATCTGCCTGAACCTTTCGTGTCCGGAGACGCCAACGTTCAGCAAAAATTTATAATAAAACTATTCGGCAGTTTTCAGAGACAGAATATGAAAAGTAACACCGGCGGCTGTCAGCAGCAGCAAAATCCGCAGCAACAGGTGCTTTGCAACGAAGGCGGCGGCTGTTCCGATGGATATCCAAAGCAGAGTTAGAGCCAATATTTTGGATAAAAGCGGAACACCTCTTCCATCAAGATAACTCCGAATATAGTGCCCTAAAACCCGGCTTTCCGTCAGCTTCTTATAAAGCTTTCCGGAGCCTTTTCCATAGCATGCCGCTGCCAGCAGCAAAAAGGGCGTGGTAGGCAATATTGGTACGAAGATGCCTATGGTGCCCAGAATTACAAATATAGATCCTAAGGTGATATATATATAATTGTTTTTCAAAAACAGACACTCCTGACTAAATCCAAGGTTACTAAACAATTATAAACCAAAATAGAAAAGATAACTACAAAAGCCTCACCCTGCTTAAGGTGAGACTTTTTTCATACAACTTATACCTGCTTTCAGAATGATTTAATTCATCAGGATACCCTAGTATCTGCCCAGGTCCAGCCCTTTCTCTATAAAGTACCGGTAAGTGTCATAATTCACCGTGTTAGGGATGGAATGATCGCTGTGAAGCACATAGCCGAACTTTCCCTTTACTACCGGAATCTTGGCTTCCAGCTCGGCATCGATTATGCTTTTGTCATTGCTGTACAGGGTTCTTACATCAATGCCGCCCATAAAGGACAGAACGTCTCCATAGCTTTCATAAAGCCGCAGCAGATCCATGCCTGCTTTAACCTCAATCACCTGCAGGCAGTCCATGCCCGCTTCCAGCAGCCCGGGAACAAGGGGCTCCACAAATCCACAGGAATGTACTATGACTGGCAGGTTTTTGCTGTGGGCAAAATCCATGGTAAGCTTATGCCCCGGCTGAATGATCTCCTTGTACATAGCCGGTGACATGAAGGGCCGCTGCTTGAACCCCATATCTTCATAATACCAGATTCCATCAGGGTACCCTTCTTTTTCAAACAATATCTCCTGGAGCTCAACTGTCAGACGCGCATAGGTGTTCACCATATCCCTTACCCAGTCCGGATCCATGGCCATGCCAATCAGCATATACTCATGACCGCATACGGGGTGCATGATTTCAAATACGTTGACACCACACCAGGCAAAGAAGCGGTTGCTTTCCTCTGCTCTTCTTTTCTGCTCACGATAATTCTCAAAATTAATTCTGCGCGGATCCGGTGTCAGCTTGGGTTTGATATGCTCTTCCCAGGCCCTGCGTTCCTTCACCATAAAATCTATATGCTCGGGTGTGCTGTCGTGAAGTTTATGCTGCCGGAGAACTGCTCCGTTGCCATCCCGCCTTACAATGGTCTCTTCTGTTTCTTCCAGAATTTCGGGTTCATAATCCAGATCAGCCGTTAGATTAAAAGGCCAGCACAGCTCCATGTCAAAACCAAAATGATCAGAAAACGATACATCTTCCGGTATCCATCCCCTGGCTGACCATTCCTTATGGGTATCACCCCAGAAGTGCTCATACAGCCCAATACGGTCTACAGGCTTGCGCTTAAGTATATTGCCTATTCTTTCCCTGCCGGTCATTTCGTTCATATGTACGCCCCCACTATTGCTTATTGTTGTGATGTGCCGTTTTAATGCAATAATCGATTATCTGTGTCAATTTTCCGGTTCTT